>DASUEL010000409.1:0-2916 GCA_036275095.1 Bdellovibrionales bacterium | reverse complement strand
GATTTTAAAATATTCCAACTGGGGCAAGCAATTTTTGCCGGGTCTAGCCTAAAAACAGTTTTCAAAGTCCTTCAAGGAAGAGGGAGTTCTCGTGGGAAATTTCTATCGTCTCGATGCGGCTTCACAGCGCGCGCAAAGTTTCAAAAACCTCCTCAAGTACGTACAAGAAATCGTTTACCCGTATCACCCGGCCTTTCGTCGTGCCTGCAAAGCCGCCGGCGTCGATCCGCTGAAGATGAGAACGTACGAGGACTTCCAAAACCTGCCCATCATGACGAAGCAGGAGTATAGAGCTGAGCCGTTAGCTTACATCCTTCAGCCGAAATTCCCCGGAAAAACTCCGCTTTATGAGACGCAGCCCATCGAAAAGAAGTTTCTCCTAAAATATGCGGCGCAGGCGGTCTTCAACTGGCCCAAGGTCCAGTCCGGCCTGTTTCGCCACCAGTCACTGAAAGAAAAGATCAGCCAGCGCGCGTGTCGCGAGTGGTTCCCGATTCACACGCACGCCTCCAGCGGCTCCACGGGCGAGCCCACGCCCAGCGTGTACACCCACTGGGATCTCAATAAGATCTTGCCGGAGCTCGCCGCCTCGGCGCTTTTGCGCGCCGACAATTTCGATCCCGAAGAGCCGCACGCTTCGTTCGATCAGCGCCGCATGAGCCTCTTCCCAGGCGCTCCGCACCTCGCATTCTTTCAAGGCGTGATCCTCAAGATGACGACCGGAATGAACCTGTTCGACACGTTCGGCGGCAAAGTCATTCCGACCGACCGGCAGATCGAGATTTTCGCGCGCGGCAAGTTCAACACGATCGGCTCGATTCCGAGCTATCTCGTTTACTGGCTCCGCCGCGCCGTCGAGCTGATGGAGCAAGGCCGAATCGAGCCCTTCGGCGACCAGTTCGTCGGCGTGGTTCTCGGCGCCGAGCCGATTTCACCCTCGATGCGCCAGGTGATTCACGACCTGGCCCGCAAGCTCGGCGCGCACAAGCGCTTCAAGATCGTCGAGACTTACGGGTCGACCGAGCTGAAGTGGGCCGGCATGCAGTGCACGGAAGGCTCGGGCATTCACCTCAACCCGAAATACTTCTTCTGGGAGATTCTCGACCCCGCGACGAAGAAACCCGTGCGCGACGGCGAGCCCGGCGTGCTCACCTTCAGCCACATCGGCTGGCGCGGCACCTCGTTCATTCGCTACTACACGGGCGATCTGATTCAAGGCGGTTTCGCGCACGAAACCTGCCCGAACTGCGGCTACTCGTTCTTCAACATCCGCACGCCAATCGCGCGCGCCGACAAAGACTTCACGAAGATCAAAGGCATGCTCGTGGCGCTTCAAGAGCTCGTGACCACGATCCGCGACACCAAAGGCGTTCGCAACTGCCAGGTCATTCTCGAGAAGGAAAACAACGACGAGTTCGGCCGCGACTTGCTGATCGTGCGCGTGCTGCCTGAAGCCGGCGTCAACCGCGACCAGCTCGCGGCTTCGATCAAAAACAGCGTGAAGGCTTCGACGGAAGTCACACCCGACAACATCATTTTCGAGAATGACCCGGTCGCGTTCGAGACGGAGCTTTTCGCCCGCACGGGCATCAAGGCCGACTACGTGGTCGAGCGCCGGGGCGTTGCGCCCGCCGCCGTGGCCCCCGCGACGCCGCTTCGCCCGGTGGCGGCCCCAAGCGCGCGCGTTTAGCCCGCAGCCGCGCGACCGCAGGCGCCCGCAGGCTTCAGGTCGCGCCTGATCTTGACGATTTCGTCACCGATATTTTCGTAGTCATCAGCCAATCGTACGGGCCGCCCGGCCCGCACGGTGAGAACGCGCTCGACTTCAAGCCGAAACGCATTTTGAAGATGATCGTACGCGCGAGGCGCTGCGGGAATCAAACCCTGCCGCTCCCATTTGGCTATGCGCTTGTCGAGGTCGTACACAAAGGCGCCGACGAAGTACAGATTGAGGCTCTCCTGCAAATAGGACTTATGTTTCGAAACGAAGTAGTCCCCTTCGACACTCGTGAACGTTGGCAAGATCGGAAGCCGCGACAAGTGCTTCGCCGCATGTTCAAAATCAACGTTAAAGCCGCCAAGATCCCTAAACAGAAAGCGGCTCACCAGCCGGCCGTCACGATCGATGGCGATCATCATGTTTTGCCCGTGCGGTTCCATCGTGATTCCGCGCAAAGCCAGCTCGGCCCAAAGCGCGGCGAACGGCCGCAGTATGCGCGTGCGAATGAACTCGGCTGGCGCGTCCCCGCTTTCGCGGATCATGCGGACGAGGTGCGGCTCGAGCGTGCCTTTTCCGTCGCCATAGAGCGCGAAGAGCGGAATGTAGAGCAATTCACCCCTGACGATTTTTTCGGGCAACGCGCGCACAATCATGCCGCCGCCCTCAATTCCTTTGGGAGACAGTCCGAGCACTTCAGGCAAATAGTCAAAGCCCGGAAGGTTCAGTTCGGCCAAGACGCGACTCAGGCCGATGCTACGCGCGACCTCAGATGTCTTTATCGTGCGTAAGGACCCGCCGAGTTTCTTGTTCAAACTGAGCTTTACGAAAAATCGAAGCCCCGGGTTGCCCGCAGGCGACGCCAGAACCGTTCGCCCTGAGGCGGTGGCGGTCGCTATGAAATCGGGAGCGCGCTCCGCCTTTGCGATGACGTCTTTGTAAAACGCATGTGACTCCGGGTGCACGAGCAGTCGCAGCTGCCGGGCACCGTTTTTCACGCGCGTAAATTCCGGTTCCAGTTCAGGCGGAAACGCGGAGTCCCGCCATTCGTGCATCAAGCTCGCATCGACCCAATAGCTTTCGACCGTGAAAGACGCGCGGCTCTCAGGTTTGTACTTACGACCCTGCAGGCTGTTGTCGCGCGGAAGCTTCGACGGGTCACCGCCGTCCCGAACCATCCGCGTCTGCTCGCTTTCCAT
>DASUEL010000408.1:0-3424 GCA_036275095.1 Bdellovibrionales bacterium | reverse complement strand
AATTAATTCTTGAGAATTCGAAAAGATATTATCAGTCGGCTCGGTCCGGCCCTTAGAGCGGGACCTCAATCGACTGGGAATATCAGGCGCAGGAGGTTGTTGATGTGGTCAGGGTTTTGCGGAGCGCGTTGTCCGACGAAGTCGGTGGCGCGAACGGAGGTTGGAAAGTCCTCCATGAAATACGGCTGAATCTCCATGAGGACTTCGAGCATATTCCTGCCGAAACGGTTTTGATCCGGCTGGGAGAGCCGCTCGGCCACATAGAGCCACTGAAAGACATGGGAGTACTGTCCGTGCGGTTTTCCGATGAAGTAGGTGTCCTGAAAGAGAAGGTTGTTCTTGGAGTATTCGACGAAAAAGTGCGTCGTTTCTTTGAGATTCATTCCATGTAATGTCGTCAAATACTTCGACCCGGGGGCGATTCTCAGGCCAGGGATATTCGGGAGATTCTTTCCGTAGCCGTAAAGCTCAATGCGACGGTCGATCGCCTTCATCATGTCGATCTCGAAAACCTGCGGAAGCTCACGGAGTCTGAGCAGCGTGGCCTCGATGCCATGCGCGCCTTCAGCAAATGGATAGTTGTCATGCGGGTCGCGAAGAACAGGATTGCGAAGGCCCCAGTGCAAACGGCCCGCAGCTTGAGCGTCAAGGCAAATCTCAATTACGAAATCCGCGAACCAGCGATTGAAGCCGTGAGGCCCCTCGGTATCATACAGAATGCGCTGTATTTCTTCGACGAGCGGCCGGAACTTTTCGTTTTTCAGTTTTGCGAGCGGGCGGAGCGCGTGATCGCGCTCCTGCCGGTTGAGAAATTCGATTCTTGGGTCGATGCCCGGCGTTCCGCGGCCGGCGAATAGTGAGATCAGCCGCCGGCGAAGCTCGCCGAGGCGCTCTCTTAATTCCGGCGGCGACTGAAGCATACGTTCGCGCACGGATGTCCGCGCTGAAGGACCGCTCGAGAGCCTGCCATATTCCTGCTTGAACTCGAGAAACGCGGTTTTGCGGCGTACCTCGCGGATATAGGCTTCGCGGCCTGTCAGCTCCTCGAGACGAAGGCCGGGTGAGCGCGCCACATGGAGCCCAATGGCATCCGTCAAATTGGCCGTGATGATTTGGCCTTCGCGCGTTTTGATCTTCGCTTCCCAAACAGGATCGATTCCACCGTCTTTGATGTCGCGGATTTCGAGAACCGTTCCTTCAATGGCATGTATCGTCGCGGCCTTGAGCGGCTCGGAAATGATTCTTTGAATCTTTATGCCGATGAATGCGACTCGATGGCCAACGAGTTTCTGGGCGTTTTCGAGGATCGTGCCGAATTGACTTTCGATACCGACCGGCGCCCAGTCTTCGCTTCTAAACTCGCGCTGCCATTTTTTTCGCAGTTCGAACATCGTGCGCTCAAACCATGGAAAACCGTGTTTGCCTTCGAAGGACATCGGCCCCGTTCGAAGCGCTTCGCCGGCCGATGCGACGAGTGGCACCGGTGTTTTGGCGCGGGCCCGGAGGAAGACCTGTGCGGGCCGCTCGCGATCTTGCGCGGAGAGCTCCATTTCAATTTGGGCTTTCGGATTCATGGCGAACCAGGAAATGGTTTTGTAGAAAAATTCGCGATCTGAGATCAGTTCGGTTTCGAGCTTGCGAAGCTGGGAGGCGCTCAAGTTCAGCCCCGTCAATACGAGCTCGCCGGTCGTCAGCGAGACCAGGCGGAGCGAGGCGGCGGTCACGCCATCTTCCCGAGCAATGCGTTCCAGCGAAGGCATACGGTTGCTCAAGTACTCCTTCAGCTCTGAAGACGTCGTCGTATTTCGAATCCTGAGCTCCGGGTTTGCGATTTCAGATGTCGATATCGAAGCCGCTCGCTTCGGCGCGGATACGGTCCAGACGCCGTTCGGCGGAGTGGCCGTGCCGGGGCCCGCAGCCGTGCCGCAATTGCCGGCAGCCGCCGCGGAGGCGGCGACGAACGTTGCACCGGCCACAAATGCCAAAAAGCTCATTACTGGATTCAAGATCATTGTCTATCGCTCCGGTTACGAAGCGATTACAATCGACGTGCCATGGAATGCTGGGATCTAATCGGCGCCTATGAGAGGTTGGCTATTAGTTAGACAGCGCAGTGGCGTTTTAGCGCTCAGCTTTTCACGCTCGTACTGCCTTCAACCTCGGCCTGTTCGGCGTCCGTACAATCGAGCTCGCCTTTGAGGAGCGCCGCCTTCGAAAGACCATTCATGATGTCGCAAGAGCCGCGCGTGCAAGCCTTGCATTTCTTCATCAGACAGGTCAGCCGAATCTGGTTTCGCTCCAGGCGCGCGACTTCGGCCTGGAGCTCTTCCATTTTCCGCGCCAGCGCCTGACGGGTCAGGTCGCACAAGTTCTGAATCCTGTTTTGGCTCTCGACCAGGACCTGAATTTCCTTGAGTGTGAAACCCAGCGACTGCATTGAGCGAATCAAGAGCAGGCGCTCGACATGGGTCTCCGAATATTTCCCGGCACCGGGGCTGCCGGTAACCCTCGGCAAAAGATTGCGCCGTTGATAGTATCGGACGGTTTCGACGTTGACGTCGGCGATCTGGGCGAGCTGTTTGAGTCTCAATCGCATGTGCTTCTAATCTGTTTAGGTTAAACACCATATTACAAAGCGTACTTTGGTACGCAACAAGATCTATTTATCAATTGGAATGGTTCAGCGGCTTTCGTCTCGATTTTGTGCCGTGTCTAAAAAATGGCATTAAAGTTCGTACCACGGTCCGCGCCGTATAAATTCATGTCTGTTTTTCTGGGAATCCAAACACGCGCCGTCAGTGAGGAATTCAGTCTTCGACCGCGCGGTCAATTCAGATGGAATTCGAAAGGGTGCGGGCGTGGACGATATTCTGAAAGAGTTCATAACGGAAGCGAACGACCTCGTGGCCGGGCTCGAGGAGAATCTCGTGCGCATCGAGCGCGAGCCTCAGAACCGTGACCTGCTGAACCAAATCTTCCGGTCCATTCACACGATCAAAGGAACCTGCGGGATGTTCGGCTTCGGCCGAATCGAAAAAGTCTCCCACGCGGCCGAGGAGCTCCTCACGAAAATGCGCGACGGTCAGCTCCCGGTGACGCCCGAAAGTATCAATCTCGTGCTCCACGCGACCGATGTGATCCGGCAAATCTTGCTCGGGCTATCGCAGGGCGAGGCCAAGGAGCCCGCCGGTGACGATGGGCAACTGGTTCAGGCGCTGGTCGAAGCGGCCGCCGGGCGCGTCGCAAAATTCGAAGTGGGCGGCGCCGCAGTGTCGAACGGCGGTAGCACCGCCAGCGAGCAGTCGCTGCGGGTTAACGTCGAAATCCTAGACCTGCTGATGAACCTGGTCGGGGAGCTCGTCCTGACCCGCAATCAGCTCTTGCAGCTTTCGCAAGCCGAGGAAGGCTCGCCGTATATCGGCGC
>DASUEL010000407.1:0-4107 GCA_036275095.1 Bdellovibrionales bacterium | reverse complement strand
CAGTCTTGTGCGCCGGTGTAACCCCTTGTGAGCGTGACGACGGCATCGCCTCCCGGCAGCACGGTCGAAGCCGTCAGCGTCAAGACAGGTTCGTTGGCGGCAGGATCAGAAATCTGCGTGCTCACTGTCAGCACGCTGCTGTTCATGGCCATCTGATAAGAATTGTCGCGAAAATAGCGAAACTCATATTGCCCGACGGTGCTCGGTGCCGCCGTCGTCCAGCTGAAGTCGGCTCTGCCGCCCGTGTAGCTCCACGCGAGAATCGAGCTGTTCGGGGCGCCAATCGCAAACAGGCCGATCCAGTCCTGAGCACCGGTGGAACCGTTCGTGAGCCTGACCTGAGCGGACCCTCCGGGTAATACGGTCGAAGTGATCAAGGTGAGCACGGGGGTCGTGCCAGAATTGATCGGGTCGTTGCTGCTGATTCCGCTCTGCGCGCGGGCAGGCGAAGTCCAAAGAGCTCCGGCCGCAAGAATGATCGCGCACGCGTACGTTAGGTGACGAACCATAACAATTCTCCTCGAATACATTCAACCAGTGAGAATAAATTAGGCTGAGTCCCAGAAGATACGTGCCGCGAAGTAGGGGTAACTATTGGATCGGGACGAAAGACCGGGAACTTAAGAGCTTGCCGCCTTTTTCAATATTGAGGCGATCAGATTTAGATCAGGCCGCGTTCCGTCCCACAACGGGATCGCCCGGCGCTTTGAATTGAGACAGGGCCTCGCGGGGAGGCCGCCGCTACTTACGAATGAATGCGAAGTAGAAACTCACCGAGATTCCGAAGATCGTGCCCCCGATGATGGCGAGGAGCTTACCGTTGGCCGTACTCAAGAGCATCAGGCCGAAACCGCCGAGCACGGCGCCGAGCCCGATCCCCACAAAAACGAGTTTGCTGATCGCGCCATTGGCCGGCTCTTCCTCACCGATGGGCATTCGAGCCATGTAGATGGCGGAGACTCTCTGAATGATCTTGTCGCGCATTTTGATCGCGAGCTCGTCGTTCGGATTGGCTTCAATGAGCTTTCGATATTTCTGTGACGCGAAGAGTGCGTTATTCGCGGCCAGACATTTCTCGATGAACGCCAAATGAGCCGCTTCGTCGGAGAAGCTCATCATCACTTCGCCCCAGGCCGTTTCGAGCGCCGCGGGGGTCGAGATCCCGGGGGTGTCGCCCGGCTTCTTCATTTTCGCGAATATGAGCCCGCACGTTCCGCACTCGGCCGCCCCTTTTTCGTAAATGCCGCCACAGCGCGGGCACGGCTGGCTCGCGAGCTCTCTGAGATGCGACGGTCGCTTTGGGGGCGGCTGGCTCATGGAATCCTCTTTATTATTGTCGAAATCGGCCCTATTCTTTTCAAGTAAAATGAGAGCGATACGTCTGGCCGTTCTATCCGGCATTCTGATTGGGACCAGCTATATCCCGTTTCCGCCTTGGGCGATCTATTTTTGCCTCGTTCCGCTCTGGATTCAGTGGCTCGGCGATCCCTCGCCCCGGCGGGTCTTCTTACACGGCTGGGTCACGCAGTTCGTACTGACCTTGATCGGTTTCAACTGGGTCGCCTACACCGCGGTCGAATTCGGCCATTTGCCTTGGCCGATTGGTGGCCTCGTGCTCGTTCTGTTCTCGGCGCTTTTTCACTGGCATGTGCCGGCGGCCGGCGTGGCTTGGGCGTTGATTCACCGCCGCTGGCCGATGTCACGGTCGCGCTCGCTTTGGTTCTTCGCGTTTGCCTTCGCGTTTTTCGAAAGCGTATGGCCTATGATCTTCCCATGGAATCTCGGCTATACTTGGCTCTGGGGACGCTTTCCCGCTATGAACTGGGCCGATGTCATCGGCTTTCAGGGCTTGAGCTCGGTCACGGCGCTCATCAATGCCATGGTCGCCCACGCCTGGCTCGGACGCGCGCAAAGCCGCGTGGCCGCGCGCTGGATCACGGCCGCGGCGCTCATTCTTGCCGTGCTCAATGCAACGGCGCTCGGCCGCGAGAAGCCGTGGCGCGAAACGGACAGCCACTTAAGAATCCTCGCCGTGCAAGCCAATATCGGAAACCTCGAGAAGTTTTGGGCCGAGGATCAGGTCAATTACCAGGAAAACATACTCAAACGATACATCGCGATCGCCAACCGCGGCCTGAACGACGGCGGTGAGCGCCCGGATTTTTTGTTTTTTCCCGAAACGGCGATCCCCATCAATCTCGATATGGCCTACTCCAACCACTACCTGCATCAGCACATCATGGAGTTTTTCCGCCACCACAAAATCCCGGTGGTGACAGGCGCCTACTCGCAGGATCCCGTGGGTCAAAAGGTCTACAACGCCTTCTTTCTCTTCGATGAAAACGGCGAATATCGCGACGTCTACCGCAAGTCGATTCTCCTCGCTTTCGGCGAGTACTTTCCGGGCGCCGAGACCTTTCCGTTTTTGAAAGATCTGGTGCCGGCCATCTCCGATTTCGGCCATGGCCCCGGCGCAAAGCTGCTCGATTACAACGGCCTGAAAATCGGCCCGCAGATTTGCTACGAAGGGCTTTATGCGAACCACTCGAGGGAGCTTTCAAAGCTCGGAGCCGAAGTCTTTTTTAACGCGACGAACGATTCATGGTACGGGACTTGGTCGGAGCCTTATCAGCATCTGTACATGACGCTTGCCCGTGCCGTGGAGTTTCGCAGGCCGTTGATGCGCGTCACAAATACGGGGATCACGACCGGCATACTTGCCGACGGCACGGTGCTCGATTTTTCGCCGTTCAACACCGAGTGGACCCGGCGTTTCGACTTGCCGTATAAGAAAAATCCGCCGCCGACTTTGTATGAAAGATTCGGAAAGCACCTCTCACTTGTATTATTATTGGCCATGATTTTGACTCTGCTGATTCCCACCCGAATACCCGCGGAGAGCTCCAAAAAATGAGCGAGCTCCGACACATCGACTGGCCCGAGATTTTGAGCCATCTCGAAACCCTGGCCTCGAGCGAGCTCGCCCGCGAGTCCCTGCGAAGGCTCGGCCCCTTGAAGACGCCCGAAGAGGCGCTGCGCTCGTTCGACGAAATCGAAGAGGCGCAGCTAATCCTCAATATGGGCCGACGACCGCAAATGGAGAGTCTCGACCTCTTCAACACTTGGTACGAGCGCCTCAAGCGCCAGGGTGTGCTCAAGCCGCTGGAGCTGAAAGACGTTCGCCGCTTCTGTATGGAAGTCGTCGATCTCAAGTCGGCGGCCGAGTCTTTCACGTCGCCGTGGCTGAAGTCGCTCGGCGAAGAGCTCATGGACGCAAAAGAGCCGCTTTCGGCCATCGATCAGCTCATGACCCCCAGTGGAGAAATCCGAACCGACGCGAGTGAAGCGCTCGCAAGCCTTTTCAAAGATAAGCAAGAGATGGAGCGCGAGCTCCAAGGCGCGCTCAACAAACTCGTCAAAAAGCACGGGCTCGAGCCGATTCTCCAAGACCGTTTCGTGACGAATCGCGAAGGCCGCTGGGTCGTGCCGGTGAAGAGCGGCCAGCAACATCACTTCGAAGGCATCATCCACGATTCGAGCCAGTCCAAGCAAACCGTGTTCATGGAGCCGCAAGAGATCGTCGATCTCAACAACCAGATTCGAAAGACCGAGATTCGCATTGAGCGCGAAATCGAGATCCTTTTGACCGAGCTCTCTCAATACTTGAGCTCTCAGGTATTGGGATTCGAGCGCTCGAAAGCCCTGTTGTTCCACGCCGACATCCGTCTCGCCCAGGCGCAGTTCGCGAATCAAATCCAAGCCCAGCCCTGCTCGTTCGTACAAGACCGAATATATTTGGTGAACGTCCGTCATCCGCTGATGGTTCTTCGAAGTGACAAAGTCGTCGCTAACCACGTGGAGTTCACGGCTGAAAAGCGCATTCTTCTTCTTTCGGGCCCGAACGCCGGCGGCAAAACAGTACTTCTCAAAGCGGTGGGGCTCGCGACCCACATGGCAAGGTGCGGGCTCCTCATCTGCGCCGACGACAGCTCCCAAATTCCCTTCTTCAGAGACATGAAAGTCGCGGTCGGTGACGAGCAAAGCGTCGACCAGAACCTGTCGACGTTTGCGGCGCACCTTAAAACGCTGACCGAGGCCACGAAGGTC
>DASUEL010000406.1:0-3507 GCA_036275095.1 Bdellovibrionales bacterium | reverse complement strand
AAACGTTGGTGAACGTTGACTTGCCGCCGCTTCGAACGAGCACGACCTGCTCGGTGCTGCAGTAGTCTTCACCAGTCGCGATGTCGGTGATACAGCTGGTCATCGTCGCCCTGCCGCCCGGCTTGCCGAGCGCGCGGGCGTACACCGAATAGAGCGTGATTCCATCACCATCGGGATCTGGGTTCGGCAGCTGAAAGCTCGCGCCGTTTCCGTCGGTTCCGTTACGATCGAGCACTTCGAAATTCGAACCCTCTTTTAGGTTGATTTTCGACGAGCCCGAATCCGGTACGAAAATCGTGTGGCCCTGGGAGCCGGTCATATCCGCCGTCTTGCCTTTCGGCACGCCGATGATGTTGAGGTTGTAGTGAGCGCCGCTAGGAGCTCCGTTTCGAGCCAGGGCGTTCGTTGAAAGTAGAGTTACGGCGAGCACGGATAAAGCAGCGTGGATACGCTTCATGTTCCCCCTCCTTGGAGTCTGAATTGATAGGCGAAGAATCCTCTCTTCGCACAGATTCACTGAAGCATATCGCGTGCCACGCGCCAGATTGCTCTCACTCGCGCTCTTTGTGTCGAATAAGTATTCTAATCGCGCGGCTCGGCGAAGCTAGTTGGCGCGTGATTCGAGTTTTAACCGCCACTTAGGAGCGCACCGCATATTCTTTGGTTATCGACGCTGAACCGACAGGATACTCCAATCTCATTTTGAGATTTGGGCCGCTGCCCTTCAGGCGCGCTCTTTCTTCGCCTCATTCGTGTCGGCAAAAACCGGCTTGAATGTCTTGTGACCAGTCACTGTCGCGCGACTGACGGCCACGAGCGAACTGATTGTTTAAAAAATTGGCCCGGGTTTGCAAGTTTACTCCTTGTCAGCTACTTCGACACGAACAGATGGATCTGGGGGCAACATGATCAGGAAGATGTGGGCTATTCTCGCGTGGCTTGTCGTCACGCTCGTCATTCCAGTGCAAGCAAACGCGCAATACGCAACCGGTGCCGTACCAAATACGCCCGAGCAAGAAGAGCGTATAAAGAAGACGTGGGGGCGCGTGCGCGACGTCAAGCCGAATGCCCTGGGCCTCGAGCGCATCAATCAAGAGCGCAAGTCCAAGAAGCAGCCTCTATTAAATGTGGAGCCCGCTCCGATGGGCCAGGAGAATACTTTGGCCGTCGGCGAGTCCTCCGCCACCATGAGCGTTTCGGCCGAAACTCCCGGAGCGGTCGACAACAGCGCGCTACCGTCGTTTCCGCTGATTCGCAGCCAAGGCTCGATCGGCTCGTGCACGTCGTGGGCGATCGTATACTACCAGCTCACACACAACGCCGGCCTACAGCGCGGCTACAATAACAAGACGAGCGATACGTCGACGACGTTTTCGCCGAAGTGGACTTACAACATGATGAACGGCGGAGAAAACACCGGCACCAGCATCATGGGCACATTCAATATGGTCTCGCGTCACGGCGCCGCCCGCTGGTCGGAGTGGCCCTATGACTCCAACATCCGCGAGTGGAATCGTGATCCTGACGTTTGGCTCCGCGCACTCGAGTTTCGTTCCGAGAACATTCAATATGTCTCGAGTGTGAGCTCGGCGACCGGCCTGGCTCAAGCGAAAGCGCTCCTCAACAACGGCTACGTGCTGACCTATGCGACCTATATCAACTCATGGGTTTATAAGCCGATCAGCGATAATCCGAGCTCGACGGCCGACGACGCTCAGGTCGGCAAGAGCGCCGCCTACTACGTCAATGGCACGGCCGGCGGCCACATGATGACCGTCGTCGGTTACAATGACGACATTTGGGTCGACGTGAATGGCAACGGTACGCTCGACTCGGGCGAGCTCGGTGCATTTCGTATCGCGAACTCCTGGGGCGCGGGCTGGGCCGACGGCGGCTACACCTGGTTTGCGTACGACGCGCTCAAATCGGTTTCGGCCGTGGCAGGCGCGCCCTCACCTCGCCAAGTGGGATTTTGGGATGACCGTGTCTATCACATGGTGGTCAAAAACAATTATCGCCCCAAAATCGTGGGACAGTTTACGCTCTCACACCTGCGGCGAAACGAGCTGTCAATTTACCTCGGTCTTTCGGATCTGGCGTCGAGCACGCCGCAATCTTTGTTCGGTGGAAGCGCCATGAGTTACATGGGCGGCGCGTTCAGCTTCGACGGCGGCACGACTGAGGTAGCCGGCTCGTTCGTCTTCGACTTCACCGATCTCATCCCCTCGGGCTCTACGAGCAAAAAGTACTATTTGCGCGTGACCGACTCAGCGGGTGCGCCGGTGACCGTTCAGGACTTCCGCTTATTCGACGTGTTCAACTCGGTGAGCGGCCCGGCGGCCGAAGGCTTGCCGAGTACATTCGACGGGTCGACCCGCCACTATGCGGTTTCGTACTCATTCAATGACGGCAGCCCTCTTCCGGTCGCGCCGAACGCGCCGGCGGGCCTCTCTGTCGCGGGTCTGAGCTCGAGCCCCACCTCGCTGAATCTCACCTGGATCGACAATGCCTCGAACGAGGACGGTTTTTCGATTGAGCGCTCGACCGACGGCACGACCTTTTCCGCGGTGCGCACCGTCGCCTCCAATGTCACCTCACTGACCGAAACGGGCCTGGCCGCCGACACGGTCTATTATTACCGTGTTCGCGCGTACAACGCCGGCGGCTACTCGGGTTACAGCAACGTCGGCATGGCGCGCACGGCTCCGCCCGACACCGTCGCACCTTCGGTTTCCGTGACGTTGGCCCAAGGCAAACGCGGAATGCTGATTCAGGCTTCGGCCTCCGACAACGTCGGAGTCGCGCGCGTCGAAATTTACGTCGACGGCGCCCTCGTGGCCACCGATACGTCCGCGCCTTACGAGCACACGCTCAATACCCGAAAACTGAGCGCGGGCACGCACACCGTTCACGCCGTGGCTTATGACGGCGCAGGAAACGGCGGAGTGTCGGCTCCGGTCAATTTCACCAAGTAATCGAGTGCCCGCGCGACGCGGGCTCACACCTTCGGCTTTTCGACGCGGCCGTCGGGATATTTCGCGAACCGTTCGATCGTGGGCCCGTGAATCATGTCGTGCCGGGCCCACGGCCAGCCGCCGAATTGCGTGCGCTGGTAATCTTGAATCGTCCTGATGATATCGTCGCGCGAGTTCATCACGAACGGCCCGTGCTGAAACGTGGGCTCGCCGATCGGTTTCGCTTGCAACAACAAGAGCTGCGCGCCACCCGCTCCGCCTTTCAGCTCGAGCTCGGACTGCGCTTCGAGGTGATAACCGGTGCGGTCGGCCACTTTCACGCCGTTGAGCGAGAGCTCCCGGCCTTCAAAAAAGTAGAGCGTGCGATTCACCTGGCCCTTCGCGCGTGGCAGGCGAAACTCACCGCCGTCACCGAGCCTAATGAGCAGAATCGTGACTTCGTTGGCGCTTTCGGCCGCCCAGCTGTTGGGCGGCGGGGTGAGCGCCGCGACGCCTTCGTAGTCACCCGCGATCACGTCGACACGCAGGCCGG
>DASUEL010000405.1:0-4696 GCA_036275095.1 Bdellovibrionales bacterium | reverse complement strand
AGAAAGCCCGCGCGCTATGGTGCCGGTGCGGGCCTCTGCGGACGCGCGGCCTCACCTTGACGGTTTGAGCCGGGCCAGCAAAGGGGCCCGGCACCTAATCGGAACTTAGTAGGCCGGGGTCGCGTAAGGTTCGCCGACGACGAAATAAATCGCGTTAATGATGACCATCGCCCAGATGATCCCGCCTTTCGCGTTTTCCATTTGCTCCGTCGACATTTCAACTACGTTTTCTTGTGCGTTCATATGCTCTCCCTTCTTAGAACATGTTTGGTAAGAACAATGGTAGTGCGGGCATTCCCGGGCCTTCAATATTTGCGAAGCGACCATAAACCGAAATTGGTTCCCTTAAATTGATGACAATCCGGCTCGAGCCGCTCGGGCGAAGGGATGCCTCTTACGAACGGCGTTCATAACGATTGCGGGGCTCACTCTGACAGATTTTGGGAAAAAATGGTGGAGGCAACAGGGATCGAACCTGCGACATCCAGCTTGCAAAGCTGGCGCTCTCCCAGCTGAGCTATGCCCCCACATGAGAAAGATGCGAAGGCAGAGAATGTCCTATGGCGCGTTGTAGGTCAAGAGGGAGAATATGGGGTGAAGGAGTCGATTGACGCTAAGCAGCTTAGGCGCTGGCTTTTTTGGAAGTCATCAGACGGCTCAGCCAAATTTTCTCGGGGCTGAGGTCGAAACCGACCGCTTCGCCGCCGCAGAGGATGGAATAGTACACCTCGCGGAGAACTTCGAGCTCTTGGTCGTTCGGATTGTCGGAATTGAGAATCTCTTCGATTGCTTCGAATACGCTGAGAAGATCGGGGGTGGTGACGACTTTGGGAAGGCGGTTGAGGTCCAAACCAACCCGGTTTTCGGGTTTGAAGCCCACGAGTGAATCGGTCAGAAGAATTTTTCGGCCGGTTCTGAAGTTGACCTGGATGAAGGTCTTGCCTTCCTTATCTTCGCGCGTGAGCACGTCGCTCAGCTCGCTCATCAGAAAGGTGAGCTTCTTATCATCAGTCTTCTGCTGAATCGTCACCGAGTCGCCTAATACCGAGAGCACCAGCCCACTTGTGTTGGCCACGAAACTCTTCACGATATCGAGCAAAACCTGGTGATGCACTTCTGGCTTCGCCTTTCTCAAAGGTCCTCCAACGGCACCTTACACTCCAAGCACCCTTCTCTATCGACGCCACCCTTGTAGGACTTAATAAAATCGCGCAAAACTGGTCTGTTAGTCCCTTTGACAAATGACGGAAATTACGGGATTTTTCTCAAAAGGGAACGCGAAACACAGCACTCCGTCTGGGTTCGCTGGACCCGCGCAGGACCTACGAAGGAGTAACTGATGCTCGTGACCCGGTGGCAGGCGCCCACCATTCCCTCGAAAGAGCAAATGAAGATGATGTTTCAAGCTGAAGGCTTGGAGCCCATCGAAGAGGTTTACGAGCCCACGAGCAAAGTCGTCGAGCACCGTCATCCGTTCGACGAAGTGCGCATGATCGTCTCGGGCAGCATTTTCTATAACGTCGCGGGCAACCGCTTGTTGCTTCGGCCCGGCGACCGGATCGTGATACCCTCGAATACGAAACACGAGACTCATGTTGAAGGGTCGGAACCTTGCGTTTCGATTTACGCGCGCCGCCCGTTCTGACGTAACGCTCGACCAAGGAGGATTCGGTGCTGAAAAGGATTGCGGCACTTGCCGTGCTCTTGTTTTTGTCGTCGCCCGCGAACGCGCTCGTCGAATTTCACGGCTTCGCGGGATTCGCTTTCAATGACTCGAACAGTTTGAACCGTCAGCTTTCGAGCTCGGGCATCACGCAAATCTACGTGACCGGAATTTACGGCCTCGATGGCCGGCTGAACTTCCCCGGGTTTCCGCTCGGACTCGGCCTGCGATACGATTGGCAAGGCATCAAAGTGAGCCGCACGGAAACCGGCCTTGAGGGCAATGAGTTCGAGGTCTCATCGAAGCGGCTCGCGGCCCTCGCGAATTTCAGGTTCATCGACAAGATCGGCTACATCGGATTGGTCGGGACGATCGGGATTCAGCACTCACCCACCGCGATGCTCAAAGCCGGCGGTACGACCAGCAACTACGACAACGGAAAGTCGACGAGCGGTACGATCGGCATCGAAGGCGGCCTCAGCCTCGGCGGCTTGAGGCTCGGAGCCGAGGGCGGCTACCAGGATTACATGGTCCGCGAGCTCAGGGGCCCCAGCGGCAACGCGAATTTCGACATTAATTTCTGCGGGTTCTACGGAATCGCCCATGTGGGCTTTGGATTCTGACGCCTCGAACGCGGCCTCCGGGAGCACCTTCCCAGACTTCCGCACGAGTTAGGATTTGAAGACGAGCTTTCCGAGCGTGCCGAGATAGCCGAACGCCAAAAGCTCGGCAGCGATCAGAATGATGATGATGAGCTCGAGAACGCTCTGCTGGCGGAATCGCAACATATCCACTAAGACATCCACCGTCTCATGAACCAACTGCAGCTTGAACTCGAGAACCTTGTAGCGCGTCTCGACTTCGAAGAGGCGCTTCATATCGGCATAAAGACGGTCGAGCACTTGGTCTTCCCACGTCTCGTCGGGCGCGTCGACGATGTAAAGATCGGCAATGATCTCTTGCTTCGTGTTCAGACAGTCGCCGACGAACCGAACCATCTCCTTCATGGAGAGATTGGCGCGGCCCGTTTCTTTCAGGCCGCGTGAAATTCGGCGGGACTTATTGAGCAGCTCTTCTGCGATTCCCTCATACGTATCGAGCGCGGCGCTCTCGGCCAAAACCAGAACGAGCAGGCGCAGAGTCGGAAACGTCAGGTTCTTCACCCGGACTTTGTTGAAGCCCGTGTCATGAAACATGTCGGCCGGGAGACTGCGGTCTTCTTCGACGATGAAGTCCTCAGTGACCGTCGTGGTCGGGGTGCCGGCCGCGCCGTGGATTCGCGACATGAATTTCGCTTCGACGTCCTCGGGAACATCCACGAAAACCACGCTACCGAAATGAAATATGAAACAATACGAATTTTCGGTGAACTTGTAGATCAGCTCGATGGTGCTTTCGCTGTGGGTCGGCTCGCCGAGCGACTCCGCGATTGTTTTCAGGCGCAGACGGCCCGATAAGTGCCGTGCTTTGACGACGTGGCTTTTCATCGTTGCTCAGTTCCCAGTTGCTCAATATCTAGAACGCTTGGCTCTAGTCGTTTTTCGGCTCGCGGCGGTGGCTCGACTTCAAGGCGCTCAGAAACTGAGCGATGTTCTTCTCATAGCCGTGGTTCGACGGTTGATAAAACTCTTTATCCTTGATGGCGTCGGGCAAATGCTGCTGCTCAACCCAGCCGCGGTCATCATCATGAGCATACTTGTAGCCCGAACCATACCCAAGGTTTTTCATCGTATCCGTCGGCGCATTACGCAAATGAAAAGGAATGGGTAACGAACCGCTGCGCCGAACCTCTTCTTGCGCCCCAAGCCATCCCATATACGAACGATTAGATTTGGGCGCCGATGCAAGGTAGGTCACCGCCTGGGCCAGGTTAATGGCGCATTCGGGAAGCCCGACGAACTGAACGGCGTCGGCGGCGGCGACCGCGACCAGCAAAGCACGCGGATCCGCGTTACCAACGTCTTCAGATGCCAGAATGACGAGCCTGCGTGCAATGAATACGGGATCTTCGCCCGCTTCGAGCATGCGCGCGAGGTAATAGAGTGCGGCATCGGGAGCGGTTCCGCGAATGCTCTTGATGAAAGCCGAAATCGTATCGTAATGCGCGTCACCTTTTTTGTCGTACATCAGAGGCGAAGTCGTCAGCACCTTCTTGAGGTCTGAAACCTGCAGCGGCTTGTCGAGCCCCTGGCTGCGTACGTAAAAAACGACCGACTCGATTTGATTCAGCAAGCGGCGGGCGTCTCCGTCGGCGTAAGCGATGAGCAGATCCAGCGCCTCGTCTTCGATAACCTCAGCGGCACCGAGCTTGAAGTGGTCCATCGCGCGCATGAAGATCTGTTTGAGCTCCTCGCTCTTGAGTTTTTCAAAGACGATGAGGCGGCAGCGGCTCAACAACGCGGAGTTCAGCTCGAAACTCGGATTCTCGGTGGTCGCACCCACCAAAATGAAATCACCCTTCTCGACGAACGGGAGCAGCACGTCTTGCTGCGCCTTATTCAAGCGGTGGATTTCATCGACGAAAATGAGGGTCTGCCGCGCATGGGTCAGCCGGCGCCGGCGGCTGTCATCGCCGAGCTCCCGTAGAGTTTTGGCGCCCGTTTCAATCGCATTGCAGATGATGAATTCCGCGTTGATGTGTTCGGCGAGCGCGCGCGCGAAGGTCGTTTTGCCCGAGCCGGGCGGCCCCCAGATGATCAGGCTGGGAATTTGGCCCGCCTCAATTTGCTGGCGGAGCGCCGACTTCGGGGCCAGAAATTTCTTCTGGCCGAGAATTTCGTGGAGCGTTTTAGGCCGCAGCGTTTCGGCGAGCGGGGTGCCGGGTGAAACTTGGCCCTTTGCGGCGTTCTCGAACAAGTCCATGCCCGAGATAAGCCTTCAAAGGGCTGGCCTTGTCAAGAGCCTGTGCCGCGGGATTGGCGGAACGCGCGATCTTTGTTCATGATTCTGGGGGTCAGGAATATGAGAAGCTCGTTCTTCTCCTTAGATTGAAAATTTCCTTTAAACAATGTGCCCAGAATCGGAACTTTGCGC
>DASUEL010000404.1:0-9244 GCA_036275095.1 Bdellovibrionales bacterium | reverse complement strand
CGCTCGCGACGATGGACGAAGGCTCGGCGCGCAGCCTCGCCTTCACGACGCTTGTGCTGAGTCAGCTGTTTCGCGCGTTCGCGGCGCGCTCCCAAACCCGGGTGTTTTGGGAGGTCGGCGCCCTCAGCAATTTGTGGCTTTTGATCGTAATCGCCGTGACGGGCGCGCTTCAGCTGAGTCTTCACTACATACCGCTGGCCGAGACCATCTTCGAGCTGCATCCGCTGACACTGCAGGAGCTGCTCACGATTCTTCCGTGGGCGCTCGTGACGGTGACGCTCATCGAAGTGCGCAAGCTTCTCATGCGGGCGCGATCTGCGCGCGCTCATTGAGCCCACTGAATCAGCGTTTCGACGATGCTCGCGAGCGGCATGCCATGCCCGGCCGAGCGCTGCGCACCCGACGCCCAGTTTTGCGGAATCGCGCGATCGGCTTGCCATTTGCCGGTGAGACCGTAGTCGCCGGGTGTGAGGACGCGGGAGCCGGCCGTCGGTGTCCAGATGAAGTCGGGATGCGCGTTGTAATACCACTCGCCTCCGATCACATTCATGTTCTGGTCGAGCTCGAGATCGTAAAGATAATTTACGAAGATGATGCTGTCGCGGTCGGGGCTGTCGGTCGGCTCGATCGACGGCTGCGTTTCAGACAAGTAGTGGACCTGCATCGCAATGCCCACGAAGTACTTGGTCTGGGGCGAGCGGTAACGCTTGAACTTGTCCTGTTGATACTGGGCGGCCGGGATCACGCTCGCTTGCAGGTCTTCCGATTGTTCCAGTGTCTGCGGGTTGAAGTAGCTGTAGGAGTATGAAATGACGGGTTGATTCCAGACTTCATAGTCGAATGAAGCGTCGAAAACGAACGGACGGCTTGCACGCAGGCGATTGACGAGCGCCAGGTGCCAGACGCCTGGGTTCGTGTCGAAGCAGTTGGGGCTCACGATGCGGCCGTTCTCGTCATATTGCGGATTTTTGTCGTTGCATCGTCCGCCGACGAAGAGCGTGTCGGTCGACGAGTTTGCCCAGAGCAGGGTCGCCAGTGCTTTGATGTCGCTCGGGAGGAAGCGCACTTTCGTGCGCCCATCGGCGGCTAAGACTTCGACCGACTTCGACGGCCTCGGCAGCATGTAAGAGGCGGCTGCCCAGCCATGGCACAGGCCCATCCAGGTTTCGACTTTTCCGTACGCTTCTTGATAATAGCGGCCCATGTTCCACATTTGACCGGTGAGCGTGCGCTGGCGATCACCGAGCATGAGGTCATACTTTTCGGAGGGCGCGAGCTGATCCTTCGGAAACTCCCCGAAGATATCGGTCGAGCGCGCGTAGTTGAAGTTGGCGGTCCAATCCATCGAGCCCGGGAATGTCGGGTCGGCGAATCGGTTGCCCAGCGCGCCTTTGTAGAGTGGCCAGTAGGAGTCGGACCACGGTCTTTGTTGAATGGTCAGTTTGCGTGTTCGGTCGAGCTCGCGAATGTCCTTTGAAACCGGAACGCCTTCGAAAAAATGATCGGGCGAGGGGCCGATGGCCTCGAATGGCGCAAGCTCCGCGCCGGTGGTTTGGGGGCAAATACGCTCGCCGCCTAAGTTCATGCATAACTCGCGTCTGACACTGTCTTTCTTATTGATGAACTGCCGTGTCGAGATTGCGTACGCGTTGAAAGCCTCGTGCGCTCTGGGTTTGACGCCCAGGCTTGAAGATTTGGGCGGCAGCTCCGACATGAAGGTCTTTGGGTCGGAGTGAAAGCGCCGGAGCTCGGCTTCCACATCGTAAGCAGCTTGCGCGATGTCCACGCCGCTGAGGAGATAGAACGCGATTAGGAACAATGACGATGATTTCATGGGACCCCCTGCGAACGTCCATGGGCAACCCGTGTGCCACGGCTCAACCCGCACGAGATTCGCGCTGGCGGCCGATTCGTGACGGGTTGTCGTGCACGTCTGACAACGTGTCGCGTGGCCTGTATGCGGCATGCGTGGCCGCCTTCGTCTTTGGTTTCGCGAGGGCTTAGGCGTGGTATGGAAGTTGCTCAAGCTTCCTCCATCTACAGGGGGTCTTATGAAGAAAATCAGTTTAGCAGTGGGAGCGGCGGTACTTGCGGTTGCGGCCTACGCCTCGAGCCAGGAGTTTGACTCGTGCGCCTCGCCTGGGCGCCTTGCGTCTGTTTGCCGCGTGATGAAACACGTGCGCAGCCATATTATGGTACTCGATTCACAGCGTGACCTGGCCCAGCTCAACTTCGCGTTTGTCGAAAAGTCGCTCCAGAGCCTGAGCGAAACGGTTGCGGGACTCATGACGACCGGAGCCGCACACGTGCACCTCGAGAAGCTAGGCCTGACACAAAAGCTGGCGGAGCAGGCGCTTCTCGAAGCACGCGCCAGGAACCCCAATGCCTTTCGAACCGCCAATTATATAAAGACATCCTGCCAACAATGTCACAACGAGGGGAGTCCGGCGGGGCTGAAGCTCGAGGACATCTTTCAAACTCCGTTCGGGCAGCCGACTCAGCGGTGCAACGAGCCGGGCAAGAATCCATTCGTGTGCAAAAACATGTATGCGCTGGTGGCTTCGTTTGATGCGTTTACGACTGCGGGTAACGTGGGCCGAATCAACTATGAGTTCGCGGCCGAGAACGCACGCGAGATCCGCCGGATCGCGCTGACGCTTCAAAGCTTCAACTCGCCGATTCACGAGGGCGGTAACGCTCCGTTGATCGACGTTGCGAACCGTGCGATCGAGCTGGAGCGCCTGGCGACGGGCCGTTCGCCGCAGGTACTGATCAAAGCGCAAGAAGTCTCGCGTGCTTGCATTCAGTGCCACCGCGTGCGTTGAGCGATCGAAACGCGCGTCGCGGTAACTCGGGTGGTGCGTAGCGCTTGTGCCAGCGGCCACCCGAACCGTGAGTTTTATGCGCCGTTCTCCATTTCGTACTTGAGCCGGTTGTGAGCGGCGCAGAGCAATTGAAAGTTCTCGAGCTCGTTCGTGCCGCCAGCCCAGAGTGGAACGATGTGATCTCGTTGCAGCCGGAACGTTGAATTGCAAATATGGCCCGTGCGAGGATCTCTCCAGCGGCACGACTTATCCCGTGCGTGAAGCGCACGAGCGTCGCCAACCCTCATGTAGACGCGCTTGTTGGATTTGATCGTATGGACCTTGCCCAGTTCTTTCGTAAAGCGCTCGCGGGTCGCGGCCCGAAACGTGCGAATCCGTGCGAGAGCGGATTGCCGCGTTGCAGATCCCGATTCGGGAGTGGGTTTCTCGCGAAGCGGATCTTTTCGTTTCAATAGGTCGCGCACGAGAAAGACGAACAGCTCAGAGAGCTCGGGGTTTCCGAGCTGATGAGACAGCAGACTCTTGGCGCGCTCGATCTCCGCGAGCTCTGATTTGGTGAACGTCATCTCCGCGCGAAGGGACTCGTCCTTCTGGTACCGGCAGGTGTCGTGAGTTTTAGGGGAGAGATCCAAAGCCTGTGAGACGATGACCTCGCATTTTTCGACGGATTGGCCTTTAATTTTCTTAATGAGCTCTTGTTTTTCAACCGGACTGACGGCGCCCGCTCCGGCTTTTTCTTTTTGCTTTACCGCCTGCGCCACGACTGAAACCTGGCTGAGGTTGAGCTCACCCGATTTCAAGGCCTCTTGAATCTCAGGAACGTCGTTTGAAAGCCGGGCCGCTTCGATGCGCCTTTGTGCAGCCGCACGCGAGTAGCCGATCACTTCGGTCAAAAACGCGAACAGGCTCGTGACGCCATGTCTGAGATAAATTCGCCGCCGGTCGATCTCTTGAATGTAAGCGACGATCTCAGCGGTCACTCTGCGCTCAGTTTGCACGCGCATTTTCAAGCCGGCGACCAACTCGTGCTCAGGCAGATCCGATAGACTCGATAGCCTCGGCAAACTCAAAAGATCACTCTGCATGTAAGAACCTCCTGTAAAGCTAGAAACGTCATACCACGACTTTTAAAAACTCGATTTTCGATGAATTCCGCTAGGAGGTTGATTGGTCATGAAGAGACTAATTTCACGGATATAACGTTCACAAAAGACGATTGGCGAGCCGTTTTCAAATGTGCGATCCCGGTCGCATATCTCGAAGCGAGTCGCAGCATTCGACAGGATACGCACGAAAAATCACGTCAAACAATTTTCAAATTGAATAGTTATTTTTTGAACGAAGCCAAAGCCGAAAAGGAAGAATGCTCGCGGTGCTACTTAAATTAGACTGCAATTCTCTGCCACCAAGCGAGCCTACACTCGGCACATCCGATTTCGCGGCTACCCTGATCACCTTCACCCAAATTCGCAGCTATCCTAAATTCCCTAACCCGACCTCGCGGCCGCCTAAGCTAAGCTAAGCCAACCAACCCAACCCAGTCCAACCCAACCCAACTCAACTCAACTCAACTCAACTCAACTCACAAGCACTCATGGATAATCTACTCCCAAGCGCTGCCCGCCAAAAGGAAAGACCCCGCACCGCCACCAAACCCAACCGTTCAAGCGGGCGAAGCAAAGCCCGCTCGAAGCGCTCGCGCCGAAGCGTCTACGCAAGCCCGACCGCACCAACCAGCGCCCTTCGCCAACCGGACTTCGCGCACGCCAACCCAACCTCGCGCATGCCAACTTCCCGGCGCCGGGGCCCAGCACATTCTTTCGTGAACTAAGTCCCGGCTGCATCCAGCCGCTCATCTCGTTGTCCGTTGCTCGCACCCAAAAAAAAGCGGCGAAGCCCAAAGACTTCGCCGCCCGCAGCATCGAGTCCGCGCCGCTTTACACGGCGTGATGCTTGACGAATCCACGGCGCTTGAGGATCGTCTCCTCAAGCCGCCGTTCCAACACGTCAAACGAATCGCGAATCGCGACATAGATATCGCGATCGATCTGCGTCCGTGTGGGCTCCACGGTGACGTAGATATCGTCGCCGGGAATGTGGAGGCGGATCTCGATGTGGTACTGCAATCCACGATGGGAATGCTTATGGGGCAGTGAAATGACCACTTCACATCTCAAGATGTTCGCTTGGAAGCGATTCAGCCGTTCAATCCGATCCTCAATCGTTTGTTTCACCGACTCAGAAGCCGAGAAATCACGAAACGTAACTTGGGAGGGAATGGCTGCATTAGATCTGGTCATAACACTGCTCCTTTCAGTTCTAAAAGTTCGGAGGGGTACTATTCGTTGATTGCAGGGCCCGTGCCGCCGCGAAGGCCAGCGAAAGCGGCGCGGGGGCCGCACTAATTGCAGGGCGCGCGGCGCGTTTGGTTTTTCAGGCCAGCTTGTCCTTGTAAGCCGCGACAGATTGTCTTGAGGGAGCGGGGCTTAAGACGGGGCGCTGAGGGCCAGCGTAAATTTGGTTCCGTGCCCCACTTTTGATTGAACCTGAATGGTGCCGCCCCAGGATTGAACGAGACGGTACGACGTCACGAGCCCAAGGCCCGTGCCAAGCCCGACATCTTTGGTCGTAAAGAACGGTTTGAAAAGCTGCGAGAGATTCTTGTCTGAGATGCCGCAACCGGTATCTTCGACGGACAGCTCGGCTTTGCCCGAGTCGGCCCGGCCGACGATGGTGATCGCATGGCCTGCCGCGCGCCCGGCCTTTTTGGCTTCGTCGATTGCATGGACTGAGTTCACAATGAGATTGAGCAACACCTGGCCCAGCGGCCCAGGCTCCGCCCGCACGGTGAGGCCCTCGCTCAGCTCGATTTTCAATGCAATGTCATGGCGCTGGAGCTCATGGTTCATCAGATTCGAGACGTCGTCGACGACGGTCTTTACCGGAACGCTGACCACTGAGTCCGATTTCGTACCGCGCGCGATGTGCAGCAATGAGTTCACGAGCCGCGTGATGCGCTCGATCTGGCGGACGATCAAATCCATGTCATTTTGCAGATTCGCGTCGTCGGGCCGTTTCTTCGCGATAAACTCCGCGCGGCCTCGAATCACGCCCATCGGCGTCCCAATTTCATGGGCCAGGCTCGACGCCAAAAGGCCCAGCGAAGCCAGGCGATCCTGTTGCAGAATCTGCGATTCGAGCTGTTTTCGCATGGTCAAATCGCGGATCGCTACGAGACTCATTGCCACACCCTTGATGTTGACGTCACGGCTCGAGACCTCGAGCGGAATCAGGTCGCCGTTCTTCGTGATGCCCGGCACTTCCATGATCTTGTTCGCGGGCGCGGCGCCGAGCTGAATGTATTTCGAAAGCGGCGTCTGAACCATTTCACGCGTCCTGTAACCGAACGTTTCGGCGGCCGTCATGTTGACGTCGGCGATCAGACCGTCGCGGTGAACGATAATGCCCTCGAACGTCGAGTTGAAAAGGGTGCGAAAGCTCTCTTCTCGGTCTTTGATTTCTTGAACGTCGAGCGCGTGCTTAATCGCGTACCGAATGGTCCGCTCCAAAAGAGGAGCCGTGATTTTGTCTTTCACGAGATAATCAGCTGCTCCGACTTGCATGGCGCGGATATCGAGCTCCATGTCGCCAAAGCCCGTGAGCAATATGACCGGAGTCGTGTTACCCTGCTGGGCCGCCGCGCGAAGCAGGTCGAGGCCCGTGTATTCGCCCAAGCGATGATCGAGCAAGCAAACGTCGTAGTTGCCGCTCGTCAAAGCGTCGAGACCGTCCTGGTAGTTCGGTTTCCATGTCACGACGAACGTGCGCTCCTTCATTTCTGAAAGGAGCTCGCGAATCATGAAGTGATCGTCTTCGTCGTCGTCGATCAGGAGGACGCGGACTTCGCCGAGGGTCATGGATTCGTTTCGGTGACGGGCAGCTCGACGATTTCGAACCAGTAGCGGCCGAGGTCACGCATGACCGCCACAAGGGAGTCAAAAGTCACGGGCTTGGTGACGAACGAGTTCACGCCCAGATTGTAGGTGCGCGCGATATCTTCTTCGGCTTTCGACGTCGTCAGCACGACCACCGGGATTTTTCTCAAGCCGGTGTCACCTTTGATTTCTTTGAGGGCTTCGCGCCCGTCTTTTTTGGGCATGTTCAGGTCGAGAAGAATCAGGCCCGGGAGCGGGTTTTCTTCGCGATTCTTGAATCGGCCGCGGCCTTGCAGGTACTCCATCAGCTCTTCACCGTCGCTGACGAAGATCAGCCGATTCAGCAGACGGCTTTCTTCGAGTGCATCTCTGATCAATTCGCGATCTTCGATGTCGTCGTCCGCGATTAAAATCGGTACTTCTCTTCCTGGTTTCATTATCATCTCCAAAAAATCTTTCTATTCATGGACGCTCTCCGGCGCCCGCAAACTTCATATCCAATTATTGGCCCATGGGCAACGTTACCAAGAACGATGAGCCCTTTCCCGGGGTGGAGCGCGCGGTTAAAAGGCCGCCGTGGCGATCGACGATCTTCCGGCAAACGGCGAGGCCGATTCCTGTGCCCTCATATTCATGACGGCCATGGAGCCGCTGAAAAATCGTGAAAATACGATCAAGGTATTTCTCTTCAAAACCGATTCCATTGTCCTCAATCGAGATCAATACGGCCGGTCGCCCGCGGCCGAATGGGGACTGTGTCAAACGCTCGGCCGTCACCCTCACGACCGGAGGGACGCCAGGCTTATGAAACTTCAAGCCGTTATTGATGAGATTTTGAAACAATTGATGCATCTGTGTGGGGTCGGCGTCGACGGCCGGTAGGTCTTTGAACTCGACCTTTCCGCCGGTTTGTTCGATACGTACGACCAAGTCTGACACGACGTTGGCCATGGTTTCGTTGAGGTCGACCCGTTTAAACGGCTGCGCCCTTGTCGTGACGCGTGAATAGGTCAGCAGATCGTTGATTAGAACCTGCATGCGGTTCGCGGAGTTCTGAATGCGGTCAAGGTACTCGCTTTCATCCGCCGCCAGTTTCGCGTGCGCCTTGCTGCGCAAACGATCTGAGAACGATTGAATTTTCCGGAGCGGCTCCTGCAGGTCGTGGGCCGCGACCGAGGCGAAATCCTGCAGCTCGCGGTTGCTGACTTCGAGGCGATTCGCGTAGACCTTCAGCTGCTCCTCGGCCATTTTTCTCTCGGTGATTTCATAGCGGACGGCCACATATTGCTCGGGGCGCCCTTCTGCATCGAGAAACGGCACGATGGTAGTGTGGACCCAATAATGCGCGCCGTCTTTCGCGCGGTTTCTGATCTCGCCCTCCCAGACCTGACCGCTGGCGATCGTCTTCCACATATCGACGAAGAACTCTTTCGGGTGATGGCCCGAATTGATGATCTTATGGGTATTGCCGATGAGCTCTTCGGCCGAATACTTCGAAATCGCAGTGAACTTCTTATTCACGTACGTGATGACGCCTTTTTTGTCCGTGATCGCGACGATCGCGGCTTCGTCGATCGCCGATTTTAGATGAGCGAAATCGAGGCTCGACAGACCTTCTCTATGAGGCATGTTCTGAGTCCTCATGCGGCTCTGTCGAGTCGGCGGAGACCATGCCGTACTCCTTCTCTTTGCGGTAGAGAGTGCGGCGGCTCACGCCAAGGATTTTCGCGGCCTCGTCTTTTTGCCCGTTCACTTGCGACATGATGAGCTTGATATACCGCTCTTCGAGCTTTTCGAGGGTCGGCGTGTCGCTGTAAAGCTGCTCGAGGCTTTGTTTCGCTTCGGCAAGCGCGCTGCCCATGACTTCTTTTTCGCTGATGAGCTCGTTCGGGCAAAGCACGACCGCGCGCTCGATTACGTTTTCGAGCTCGCGCACGTTGCCGGGCCAAGGGTGCGCCATCAGAAGCGCCATCGCTTCGGGCGCTACGCCGCGAACAGGGGAGCCGTTTTGCGCGGCGAACTTTTCGATGAAATTGCTCACGAGAAGCGGGATGTCCTGCGGGCGCTCGCGCAAAGGCGGCACGCGGACCGGTATCACATTCAGGCGATAGAACAGATCTTCACGAAACTGACCCGACGCCACCATCGCTTTCAAATCTCGATGAGTGGCCGCGATGATACGTACGTCGATTTGCTTGAGCTTGCTGTCACCCACGGAGCGTATTTGTTTGTCTTGAAGGACCCGCAAGAGCTTCGCCTGCAGCGGTAGACTGAGGTCGCCGATTTCGTCGAGAAAGATGGTTCCTTCATTCGCCTCTTCGAAGAGGCCCTTCTTGTCGGCGATCGCGCCCGTGAACGAGCCTTTGACGTGGCCGAAGAGCTCGCTCTCGAGCAGTTGCTCGGGAATCGCCGTGCAGTTGACCGGCACGAAGGCCTTATTCTTGCGTGGGCCCGAATTGTGGAGCGCGCGCGCGACGAGCTCCT
>DASUEL010000403.1:0-2649 GCA_036275095.1 Bdellovibrionales bacterium | reverse complement strand
TACAACGAGTTCGAGCAGCGTAAAGGCGAGATCGCATCAGGCATCGCCCGCCGGGTCGAGCGCGGCGCCATTGTCGTCGACTTGGGCCGCACCGAAGCGTACCTGCCTCTGCGCGAGCAAATCCCGGGCGAAGTCTACAAGCCGGGCGACCGCATTCAGGGCTACCTCGTAGACGTTCGCCAGACTACGCGCGGTCCTCAAATCATCATGTCCCGAGCTGACGAGCGCTATCTCGTGAAACTTTTCGAGATGGAGGTGCCTGAGATCCACGACGGCATCGTCGAGGTCAAGGCCGCCGCCCGCGAACCGGGCTCTCGCGCGAAGATCGCGGTCATCAGCAAAGACTCGTCCGTTGACCCGGTCGGCGCCTGCGTCGGCATGAAAGGCTCGCGCGTTCAAAACATCGTTCAAGAGCTGCGTGGTGAAAAGATCGACATCATCAACTGGGACGAAGACATTACGACGTTCGCCTGCAACGCTTTGGCTCCGGCCGAAGTTTCGAAAGTCTTCATCGACGAGAACGCCAAAGAGATGGAGATCGTGGTGCCCGATCACCAGCTGAGCCTCGCGATCGGCAAAAAAGGCCAGAACGTGCGCTTGGCCGCCAAGCTCACGACGTGGAAGATCGACATCCTCTCTGAGAGCAACCTCGCCACCCGTACGGCCGACGCGGTTCTCAACCTCATGCAGATCCCCGGCATGAACGACACGATGGCGCAGAACATTTATCAATCCGGCTTCAAGTCGTTTGATGAAATCGCGAACGCCAACATCGAAGACGTTCAGGCAATCGCCGGTTTCGAAGACGAAGCCAAAGCCCAGAAGCTCATCAACGACGCCAAAGAGCTTCTTGCCAAGTTTCAAGCGGAAGGCCGGCCGATCCAGCCCGTGGCGGCCCCGAAATCAGAAAGCAGCGGCAGCGCCAAATCCCTCGCGGATCTGCGCCTGAAGCAAGAGCTCGCGCAGCTGAATCAACAGCAAGCGGGCGAGGCTTCGGCCGAAGCCTCTAAGACCGACGAGCCCAAAGCAGAGACGACTCCCGATAGCGGGAAGGAGACTGAGTGAATTCGCCGAAAGTATTTGAGTACGCCAAAACAATAGGAATGGAGACCTTGGGTTTGATGGACAAACTCAGGGAGTGGAAGATTCCGGTCAAGAGCCACATGGCTGAGCTGGATGAAGACACGCAAAAGCTCATCCAGACCAAGTTGGCCGAAGAGCGCGGCAAGAAAGATCAGCCTGCGGCGAAAAAGGGTGCCAAGACGGTCAAAAAGGCCGCGGCTCCCAAAGCCGAAAAAGCCGACGCGCCCGCGAAGAAGGCGGCGCCGCGAACGGCGAAAGCGTCCGCAGCCGCCGAAGGCGAGTCCGCCAAAAAGGCGCCGGTTCGCAAGGCCGCGGCCGCAGGCCCCAAAGTCGTTCTGCGCCGGGCCGCCGATGTGGCAGCCCCTCCTCCTCAGGTCCCTGAAGCCGCGCCCGAAGCTCCAGCCGTCGAAGAGAGCGCGCAGCCCACGGCCCCCGCGGCGCAAACCGCGGCACAGCTCGCAGGCGCCTCCGCGCCGTCGGCTGCTGGCAGCATGGCGCCCGCAAGCGCCGCCGCACCGGCCGGCGCGCCCGTCCATGCCGCGGCTCCGAGCCCGGCGAGCAGCCCGGCTGCCGCCACCCCAGCGCAGGCGAGCGCCGCCGCTCCCGTGCCCCCTGAGCCGGCCCCGGTCCCAGCCCCGGCAGCAGAAGGTCCGCGTCCCGTTCGCTCCGTGAAACGCGAAGTGGTGATCGGACAGGGCACACCCCGTACGCCGAGCAATATCGTCGGCCGCATCGACTTGAACCGCGCCCGCGAAATGGGTCGCGCGCAGTCGCGCCCGCCCGCAGGCGGCCGCCCGATGTCGACTGGCGCCCGCGGAGTCCGCACCGGCTTCATCGCCGCCGCGGCTCCCACGCAGTTTCCTGAAACCGACAGCCGGCGCGGCGACGAGCGCAAACGCCGTCCGCGCCCGGGAGGCGGAGACGAGGCCACCGTCGTCCGTGAAGAAGAACAAGAACAAACATTCGTCGCGACGGAATTCCGTAAGCGCGAAATGATCTTTCAGCCCAAAAAGAAAAAGGCGCTCCTCGCGCGCCCGAGCCTCAAAACCGAAATCACCACGCCGAAAGCCGCCAAGCGCGTCGTCAAGATTTACGACACGATCAAAGTCGGCGATCTTGCAAAAGAGATGGGCGTGAAAGTTTCGCAAGTGACCACGAACCTGATGAAACAGGGCATGATGGTCACGCCGAACGACTCGCTCGATTTCGATACGGCGGCGCTCATCGCGCCCGACTTCGGCTACGAAGTCGAAAACGTCGCGAAAAGCTCGGCCGAGCTCGTTCAAGACGTAGCCTTCGGTGATCTCAAAGCCGAGCCCGTTCCGCGCCCGCCGATCGTGACCGTCATGGGCCACGTCGACCACGGCAAAACCACGCTTCTCGATGCCATCCGAAAGGCTGACGTCGCTTCGGGCGAAGCCGGGGGCATTACGCAGCACATCGGCGCGTACAAAGTGACGCTCGAAGACGGTAAGGTCGTGACGTTCATCGATACTCCCGGCCACGAGGCGTTCACCGCCATGCGTGCCCGCGGCGCGAAGGCCACCGACATCGCGATCCTGGTGG
>DASUEL010000402.1:0-2821 GCA_036275095.1 Bdellovibrionales bacterium | reverse complement strand
CGTGTCCGTTTTCTTTTCGATGTCGCTGCAAACGATCTTTCCTCTCACCATTTTTTCTTCCTTTCGTTTCGTCCTGAACTAGGTTTGTCGTTCCGTGACTTTTGTTTGTTGTTTGGGCTCTTCTTTCTTCGACTCCGAAATCGCCTTTCGGCGCCGAAGAAAGAAGGCGTACGCATCAGGAGGGTACCCGCCTGCTCTTACGGGGATGCGCACGCCCTGGGACTAATCCCGATAGGTGGTCAATGATCTATGTGCCTCCAGTCCGGTTCGACGATCTCCTTTCACCCGCCCAGGGGGACCAGGGGGAGAGCCGGGGCTTTGGTAGCCCCGGCTTCAGGGGTGTCGAACGCTTGAATATGAAATTAGCAAAGGGGTCTTAAACCCGGATTAAACAGGAATTAAACTTTTTTAATCCGGGTAAGATATTGATTTTACTGAGCAACCGCTGAACGGCAGCTGAGGCCGGCGGCTCGATTTTCAGTCGGTTTTAATGGCGTGCGGATGGGCAGCGACGGATATCCGATGGTTTCCCGCGCCGAGCGAACCAGTAGTCGCAACTGATTGAATCGCTCGAGCGATGTACCAAGTTTACGTGAATACAGGAGTGCTCCGATCGCGGGCTTGATTCGCACGCCAACCTGTTCGCCGAGCTGAATGAGCCGGTTGAGCGAGAAAACCCAGTGAATGCTCGAGAGCGGAAGGTCCCAAGACTTTCCTTCGAGCAGGCCGAGCATGAAAATGAATCGATCCATGAAATCCGTCCGCTTCAGGATTTCTCCGATCTCATTGTCGGTGATGGCCTGTCCCTTCACGCCAAAATTCGCTTGAAGGTTATTGAGCGCCGACTTGATCCCGTTAAAGCGGCCCGCCTGCACGGCTTTTAAGAGCTCGATCGCAAGCTCGCGCTGCTCGTTCGTAATGGTCACGGCCTGGCCGAAATCGAGAATGAACAAGATTTTCTTTTCGGCGTCGATGATGACTTGCCCGTCGTGGAGATCGGCATTCGCGATAAACGGCACGGGCTTCGGCTTTCCGCTCGCATCCACGCCGAACAGAAAGTCGATCTCGACCTCCATAAGGTGCAGCATCGCCTCTTTGTAGAGCTTGAAGTCTCTCGTCTTGATTTTTCGCGCGCTCTTGCCGGTGGCGAGCGACGTGAAGAGACCTCCGAAGCCGTGGCCTTCGGCGCGCACGCTGCGAACCTTCCAGCCGCTCTCGAAATCGTGAATATACGACCCGTTCGCCATCTTTTGCATCAGGTAAGCGTTGAGTTTATCGAACTCCAGATTGAGCGAGCGCTGCACGAACTTCAAGAGACCTGGGAGAAACTGCAGCCGCCGGCGCTCGGCTTCGGCCTCCGAGCGAATGAACTCGGCGACGAACACATTCAAGTTTCTGAAGTCGTCGCGCGAGGCAATTTCAATCTCGTCGCGCAAAATGGAGAGGACACGAATCTCTTTCGTCACGCGATGCTCGAGCCGTACGGCCACATTCACCGAGCCGCTGCCAAGAACGTCCGCGATGAACCACTCATTGTACCACTTACCGCCGAAACGCTTGTCGATGAGACGAATGATGGCCAGATACGAAAGCGGCATGGCCGAATCTTGGAGAGCGGCCAGGTCGGCGGTGTATTTGCCGAGCTCGTTGCTGAACGCGAGATATTGGCCGAGCTTGATGCCGGCCGCACCGAAGGCTTCGAAAACCGAGCGCACGATCTGGCCGCTGGTTAGCTCTCCTCCGTTCTCGCCCGGTTTCTGCGAAAGAACGTAGGCGATGAACAGCGATTTCATATCGCCCTGCGAGCGCAGAAGCGCCCGCGCCAGCCGCATGCCGAAATCCTTCTCGTCGAGGTTGCGCAGCACGTAGTTCAGAACGTAGTCGAGGCCTTCTCTTGTCTCGAGCATGGAGCCCGGGCCCGCGAGGAACGAGTTGGTAATGAATCCGCGCTCGAACACGTCTTGGCGAGCAAGCCGCATCTGAAGCCCCCGCGCGGCGTCCACGACGGGCTGTTTGGCCTTGGCTTGAGCGTCGTAAATGTACTGCGGAAGCTTCGTCGAGCGGCCCATCAAATACTCGATCAATTCCATCTGCTCGGCAGGCGATTTATTGCGCGAGAGCCCGACCAGAGCGCTGAGCCCGCGAATCTCGGCGGAGAAATTCTCGGCGTTGCGATGATTCACGACGTCGGTGCCGTCTTTCGGAAGCACCAGGTTCACGTCTTTCGGCTGAAGCTTGAATTGCTCGGCGGCATCGGTGCGGAAGGCATCGTAGATGTCAGGGTATTTTTCACGAAGCGTGAGCGCTTCTTCGACGCGCTTGATCTGCGCCTGCAACTGGGCTGCGTCGGGCCGATCGCCAAGGTGGCCGCGGACCTCGTTCAAGAGCGCGGGGACGACCGACTTTTCAGAGAGTACCGGGAGAATTCCGGAGTTTTTCAAAATGCGAAACACGTCGGTGGGATTTCGGTCTTTCGTCAATGCCATGAACCGGTCTTCAATAGCGATCTTGATCTCGGGCCGCATCTCGAGCCCGGTGCGCGCGTGCCGCACGACGGCCTGAAGCGCGCTCACCCACTCTTCGAGGGACTTCGCGCGCGCCTGCATCGACCAGAACATTTCGACGATACCGACCTCGTGATCGCGGTTATCGAGCCCCACCTCGATGACCTTACCTTCAAGAACCGGGCTTAGCTCGTTGACCAGCCGGTTCTGCAAATTTCGGCCTTTGCGCTCTTCCGCCACCATGCGGGCGATCGCGTGGCGGATGAACAGCAGGTCGAACCCCTTCAAGAGCTCATCACGTTGCGGGAGTACGGACA
>DASUEL010000401.1:0-5563 GCA_036275095.1 Bdellovibrionales bacterium | reverse complement strand
CGGCCGCCCACGGTGCGCGGGCTCCCCTCGTCGCCTAGGTCCAAAATCGCTGTTCCCGACATCGTGCCGTAAGTGCCCGACGACTCGGTGATGGTCACGGGCCCGTTTAGGCTCGCGATGCTCTTCGCCTTGCCGATCGTGATATCGGTGCCGAGACCTCCGAAGAACGTCAGCACATACGCGACGCGCGCCGAGACCGACACCTCGAGCGGCATCGTGAGCGCGGTGACTTCGGCGCCGGCGTTGACGGTTCCATTGTAGGTCGCGGTGATATCGGGGTTTCCGGGCATCGAGGTCGTCGACTCCGTCACGCTCTCCGAGACGGGCTGCGAGATGTTCACCCGCAGATTGACGTAGCGCAGACCCGTTCCGAAGTTGAGGCCGTTCCATTTGAGTGCGCCCGCCCAAATCGACGAGGGTTCGAGCAGCCGGTACTGAAAATACAGCGAAGCCGACCCGAACCTGAAAGTGGTCACGTCTTTCGAATAGTCGAACGTGAACAGGCCGAAGTATAGCCAGGCGCGCTCGAAATCGAGTGGCCCCCACCCGTCGGTGAAATGCGAAAGACGCATTCCGAGCCGCGCGGTTGCCTGCGCGCCGATACCTCCGACCGTGTTTAGTGGAACTGAGTCGCCAGTCGGAGCCCGCTCCGCCTGCACCGACAGGCCGCCGTGCACGCCCGCCTCGAACAGGCGAATGGGCGAGCCGTAATTGGCCATGTTCGAGGCGCCCGCGAGGTTCGCATTGTCGGCCATGCTTCCCATGAACGTGGCATTATCAGCGGCGGGCAACAGCGCGTTCACCGAAGCTTCGAGCGCGTCGAACGCGGGATCGATCTCCGATTGATAGGCCGCGGCCGTCCCGTAATTTCGGTCGATGATTTTGAACAGGCCCGCCTGGCTCTGCGCGGGCGAGAGCAATGCTAAGAATAAAATCCATCGGAGCATTCTCAAATTTTAAACCGCGCCGCGAGGAGCCTTCAGAAAATTCCGGTCGATTGGCCCAAAGTCCATGGTAGAATGGCGGCATGCAATCGCAGCATGACATGAAGCAAAGCCTAAAACATTTGTCCGCGCTCCTGGCCCGAATTCATAAAGCCCTCATGGAGCATCAGATGCAGCAGCGAGAGCGCCGCACCGGCGAGACGCTCAATCCCGCGACCAAGCTGAATCTGCTTTTGGGAGACCCGGAGTTCGCGTGGTTGCGCACACTGAGCCAGCTCATGGTCCTGATCGATGACGCCTATTTTCAAAAAGAGCCGCTGACGGAATCGCTCATCACTTCTCTGCGAAACGAAGTCGATAAGCTTCTCGTGCAGCAAACGAACGAAGAGTTCGCGAAAACGTTCAATTCGGTGGCTCCGTTGGTGCCCGGCCTGCAAAAAGAGCTGGGCGAGCTTCGCGCGCTCTTTTACAACTGATCGTTCGCTTTGAGCTGCTCGTCCAGAGTCTTTTGAATCGTTTCGGGTGAAATGACGGGGCCCTTACCGACACCTGGGCAAAAGGCCGCGACTTCGCGGGCCCACTGTTTGGCGCCCATGTGCTCGGGCCAAAACGGCCACGTCCGGCATTGCGTGGGGCGTGCTTCGTAAACTCCACAGCGCTTGCCTTCGAGAAAAATGCATTCGTCACGCCCGCGCTCTTCTTTGAGCTGAAAAGAGCCGTCGTCACGCTCGCAATATCTTTTCGTGAATTCGCGGGTTGAAAGGCCCAGAAGTTTCGCCATGCGCCTGCGGTCGCCGGGTGTGAGGTACACATGCCCGTACTCGCCGCGCGAAAGACAGCAACGGCCCGAGCCTTGACACTCGAAACGCACGCCTTCGCTCCACCATTTCTTTGTGCTCATAACAACGAGTCAACACCAGTCATGACCGCCCGAGCAAGCTCAAAGATCACGGGCGTGGCCTCGGCCGCCGACTCAAAGCGCTCGTCGATTTGAGGCAAGTGCAGAAATCCCGTCTGAAGGCCGCGCAGCTCGGGCATCTCCGCCAGCTCGATGGCGCCGCCCGCGAGCCGCAACGGGCGCCCCGAAGCGGCGTGAGCCGCGACGAAGCTCAGGTTGTTACAGATGTACCCGTTCGAGGGCCGGGCCGAATCATGCGTCTTCAGCTCGATATCGAGCCCGCGCATGAACGGCGCAAGAGCTTGGCCGAGTTTGCCGCGATCCCATGAAAGCTTCAGTTCAGTGCCTGGAGGGTAGTCATCGAGCAGGGCCTCGCCCGCCGGCATATTGAGCTCGCCCAGCGGCACGCCGTCGGGCGCGAAGCCCGGCTTCGCAACCGCGCGGTTCAGCGCGCCGGCTTCGATTTCTGCGATGGTTCCGCCACGCCCGATCATGAACAAAAGCTCGGGCTTGAAGTGGCGGAGCTCGTGCGCAAGAAGAGCCGGCGCGAGCTCCCAAGCGACGTCGAAAATCGCGAAGCTGAAATCGACCTCGCCCGCGGGCCGCGCAAGCGTTCGCGAGACGATGCGCGTGCCGTGGTCTTCAAAAGCCAGGCGGCCGTCACGCGCACTTCGTTTCGGAAAGCCGCCGAGCGCGCCGTTATCGGGCCAGAAAGTTTCGTCGGAAAGCGAGCTCACCACGCTGCCGGCGATATTGAAGCGAATCCCCTCGAAGAGCCCGAAGCCGGTCACCATCACGCGCCGGTTTCGCCCGGTGGCGCGCGAAGCCCCGCCCGGAAAGCGCGTCACGTGGCGAGCGTACAGTTCAGCGGCGTAGGCATTGCCTTTCGCACCTAAATCCATGAGGCGTTCAGGTTTGCAAAAAACCCACGGCGCTTCAACGTTCTTCACACCGAAATGTTTAGAGTGATTCACATTCTCCGCGATCCAAGGCCAAGCTCTTGACAGATCGCTCCAAAATCCCAAATTAGAAACCTACCGCGCATCGTGTGTAGGTAGAAGGAGCGGCAATGAGCAGAGCTAAGTTCAGTTTTAAGGATTTCGAGCCCAGCGAAACGCTGCGTACAACGTCGAATCAAGCCTTAGAACGGATTCTAGATGCCGCGCCCAGCGACTCCATGGCCGTGGCGCGCCTCACGAAACGCATCGGCGGGTACGAAGCGCTTTTCGAGGTCTTCTCGCACTCAGGCCAGTTCACGGCCCGCACCTTCGAAGCCGACGCCGAAAGCGCCCTGAATTTCGCAGCCTCCCAGATGATGAGCCGGCTCGAAGCGTGGAAGCTCTCCCGTTTTGAAGGCGCGAACCCCGACGACGGGTTCTTGCAGGCAGCCAACGAGCGCGCCTGACGCAGATTCGAGCTCCAAACGATCAAAATCAGTGCGTCTGAGCCGGCCGGTACGGGCCCTTTTGCGAGTGTTCAGCCGCGTTGACCGGAAGAATCACCTCGAACGAGGTACCCGACTCGTCGGTGTGAATGTTCACCGTTCCCCCATGCGCTTCGGTGAGCCCGCGCACGAGCGTGAGACCGATTCCCCAGCCTGCTATTCTGACGTCCCGGGGAGCACGCGCGAACAGATCGAACAAACGCCCGCGCTCGTCTTCAGGAAGCGGCTCCCCCTCATTATGAACACGAATGCTCACCTGCATGGCCCGCTGCTCGAAGGTGATCGTCACGAGCCCGTTCGGTGACCCGTACTTGATCGCATTATTCACCAGATTCTCGATCACCCGCCGCAGGCCCCCGCAGTTCCAGACTCCGTGAATCTCCTGTTGGGCGCGCACGCGAAAACGGTCTCCGTGGATCAGCGTCATGTCGTCGACGATTTTTTGAACCAGCTCGTTCAGATGGCACGGTTCAAAGTCGAGCGTCAGGCGTTTGCCCGCCTTGACGAGATTCGCATCGAGAAGGTCGCGAATCATCGCCTCCATCCGGTTGATGTTCTCGATGAGGCGGCCTGAGAGGCTGACGAGCGCCTCTGGATTCGCGAGCTGGCGCGCCATGAGCTGCGCCGACATTTTGGCGGCCGCGAGCGGCGTTCGCAGGTCGTGGGTGAGCATGTTCACGAAACGCTCGCGCACCTCGCGCTCTTCGTGGAGCGAATCGATCAGAGAACGCTGGCTCTCCGTCGCGTGCCGCTCGGCCGTGACGTCCATCGCGACGCCGATGATCGAGTACGCGCGCCCCGTATGGTCGCGGTGCACCCGCGCCTTGACGAAAACCCACTTCGTTTCGCCCGCTCCCGTGATAATCCGGTACTCATTTTCGTAACCGTCGTCCCGGCTTTCGATCACGCGATCGATATTGGCCAGCACCCGGGCGCGGTCGTCGGGATGAATCATCTTGGGCCAGCTCTCGAACGTCGGATCAAACTCCGGCCCGACGTCATACAGGGCGTACATAGTCTCGCTCCAGCTCACCGCTTTCTTTTCGGGATCGAATTCAAAAATTCCGATGCCTCCGCCCTGCAAAGCCAGCTCGAATCGCTCGCGCAGCCGCTCCAAATCTTGTGAGTATCGCTTCAGCTTTTCTTCGCTCGTCTTCTCGTCGGTGATGTCCCAGGCAACGCCGAGCACCCGCACCGGGCGGCCGTCTTCGTCGAAGTAAGGCCGCCCGCGAACCGCGACCCACCGGATTTCACCGTCGGGACGCACGATCCGGTAGCGCGACTCGTACATTTTGCGGCTCTGCAAGGCCGCTTCCATGGCACCGCGGGCTTGAGCCCGGTCGTCTTCGTGAATGATTCCCATGAGTGCGCTCATGGTGCCCGGCGCTTCAGGCGGCACGAATCCGAAAATGGACTCGGTTTCAGGCGACCACACATGCTCGTCACGCACGACATCCCAGTCAAACGAGCCCATGCGGCCGCCCTGCAACGCGAGTGTAAGCCGGTCACGGCTCTGCTTCAGCTCCCGCTCCACGTTTTTCGACGGCGTGATATCGACGGTCAGCCCGTAAAAATGCTCGCGCCCACGTGAATCGCGGCGCACATGCACGCCAGACTGAACCCAAATTTCTTTACCGTCGATGCTGTGCATGCGGTGATCCACGCGCTGGTCGATTCCGGTCGACCTTGCCTTTTCCAGCATTTGCCGCACGCTCGCGCGATCGTGCTCGTGAATGTAGTTGAAGAACGTTTCCGGACGATCCAAAAATTCTTTTTGCGGCAGTCCCAGCAAGAACTGCGTGCGCTCGCTCATGAAATTGAATCTAAAGGGCTGGGCCGTGGCCTCCCAGACGATGGAGTGGTCGAGTTTGTTCACGAGATCCAGAAACCGGCGTTCCGAAACACCGAGCCTTTGTGTCGTCCTGAGGAGCACGAAGGCGATCACCGCCAGCAATAAAAATGCAAGCGCGCTCGTCAGCAATAACGTGGTGCGGACCCGCTCGGCCGCGAGATTGGAGTCGGCCGACATTTGGTCGACGAGCCGGCCCTCGAAGTTGACGAATTCGTTGATCGCGAGCCATAGCTCATGGCGCTTCGGCCGCAAAATGTCGTCGAAATCGGCCGTTAAATCTTCGACTCGCGTTCCGCGCGAGCGGCGCTCCAGAATATTGTCGACCAGTTTTTGGTGCTCGGCTTCTGACGCCTCGATCGTTTGGACGAACTGCCGGCCGCGCTCGGTCGAGACCGCCTGCTTCAGGCTCCCCAAATGCCGCAGAA
>DASUEL010000400.1:0-2698 GCA_036275095.1 Bdellovibrionales bacterium | reverse complement strand
CGTTACAACGGCAACCAACGCCGGCCCGATCTCGTGGCCAATCCGACGGCGACGCCGAACCCGGTCTGCGAAGCCGGTCCGGCGAACCGGCGGGGCCAATGCCCGGCCGCCAGCACGTACTGCACGGCCAGCGTGTCGGGTTCGAGGCTCAAAGACGGAGATGGCTCGGATTGCGCCGACGGTACTCTCGAAGGCGGCGGCAACAACGGCGCCAGTGTCGGAAACGGGGGCGGGTGCCCTGACGTCAACCAGTACTGCGGTGGCAACGGCATGACTCTATATGACAGCTGCGGCCGCCTTTGCCCGGGTGGCTATGGCCGCGCGCTTCCGTTCTGCTGCGCGGGCTGTAACTCGGCCGGCAACCCGCCAAGCTTCAAACGCGATTATAGTTGCCAGGATTTCATCAACCTCACAGGCGGCGGCACGTGTGCCCAGGACCAGAACACAAACTGCTATCAGTTTACCCCGCCGTAATCATAAACCGCTGGAATTTATCGTCTAATTCCGTTGTCGAAAAGTTCACCGTTTTTCGTTCGAAATTAGAAAAATCTCAAGTTGGATTAAGATTTCTTAACCATCAAAATCATTGACAAAAGTGCGTTTCAATCTGATAATTAACGCGGTGGGTTAGTGGTGAGGAGTCATTCATGTCATCCGTCAGTTTGGCCAACCAAAAAAGTGAAGTGGCCGCAAATATCTTCAGCGATCTTTCGCGAGTTTTGAACTCAACCGGTATTCCGGCGCAGCCCTTTCATCCGCGCAATCTTGAAACCTTCGCGTCCCTTCCGAGCGAGCGGCAAGAAGCGATCGTCGCCCACTTTGAAGCCTATCTCGAGACCGTGAAGACGGCGATTCTCGATCCACGAAAACAAGATCTCACGCTCGAGCAAGAAAAGGCGCTGCTCGCCAAGACGCTCAAGCGCTTGGGCCTCCGCCACAGCGAAGGCTCCGAGGAAATGCTCGAGACCGGTCACATCATCGAGGTGTATGACCAGCACAGCGTCCAGCTGTACCGCAATTTCGAGTTTTTCAGACATTCGAGCTATTCGCTCATGGATGTCGTTACGACCGAATGGTTCCGTCTCTATCAGAGACCGCAAAAGATCACCGATGCGCTGATCGAGTGCGCCCGGCAGGTCTTCATCCACGGCAAGCCCGTCGTTCCCGAGGTCTCCGAGCACATTCTGCGCGAGATTTACTCCGGAGCGCGCAAGGCTTACCTTCTGAAAGTCAAAGCGATTTACCCGCTTTTCGAAGAAAAGACCGGCGCGTGCACCGCGATCCTCACGAAGATCAAAGCGGAGCTGATCGCCGAAGACAGCGATGCCGACCGCATCGGCATCGCTTGACGCTCAATCGTTCAAATTAGGCGGCCTTTTTGAATGATCCGCGCTCTTGTCCGCGCTCACTCAGCGGAAGCACCTTCAGATCAGCTACGATCGCATTCAACATACTTTCGTATTGCGCCTCTACCAGGCTGACGGCGTGGCTGATGGTCTCGAGCTGAGTGACGGTGCAGGCTTCGAGCATGGGACGGTTGCCCGCCGTATGCTCCTTGTCGACATGCGCATGCAGGCGAAGAAAGCCGGTCGCGGGCTTACCGTAAAGGTCATCGAGCATTTTCACGAGCATGTCGCCCTTCGCGGCCGAGACGCCTTCCAGCACCATCGCATAACCCAAGATGGAGCTCGCATGGGTGTGCTCGATCAAATAATAAATCGAGTAGTACAGGCAAGATGTTTGCGGAAGCTCCCGGAAGTCATCGGGTTTGAAGCCGAGGGCCTTCAGATCGTTGACGCAAAGTTTTTCGTGGCCGCGCTCCTCGGCAAGGTGGCCGACGAACTGGCCGTGCATATAGGACTCCTTTGGGCCGAGCCGGCCGGCGGCGAGCGCCAGCAACCGGGTCGTGTGAGAAACGTAGTAGTAGCTTTGCGCCAGCCAGTGAGCATAGGCCCGCCGCTCGCCCCACGGAAACGCTTCTAGCGCCCGATACGTGTGCTCAATAGCCCTTCCGGCCTGGGCTTCGATCTTTGTGATCAGAGTCAGTTTATCCATAAACGTTCATTCCTTTCAGAAGGCCGTTCAGGCGGCTCGCGGGAGCCGGGCCTGGAGCCGCGTGGCTTTGTCGGCATAAGTGAGGCGTTTGTTCCAGAGCGATTCCACGACATGCGCGATGATCGGGTCTTGGCTTACGTGCGCGGTGTCCTGGTAGAATGCGACGAGGTCGACGTCGACCCCGTGGAGCTTCAGATCGCGCTCGAGGACCTCGGCGCCGTGACGGTAGGTCGAGAGATTGACTCCTCGGTTGTTACGCACGGTTCCCGTCATCGATTTCGCTCCGGAGTCGAGAAACCGTTTAACCAAGAGGCCCATGAGTACGTCTTTCATGTTGATGCCGAGTTTGCCCTGACGGCCGTCGGGGTGAAGCGTAAAGAAACTGCAGACCAGTACTTTGGAGTCGTACTTCGTTAGCGCTTCGATGGCTTTCGGCGTCCAAATTTTGAAGTATGAGTCATCTTTCGTCGGGCTCAGCCCAAAATCCATCCAGCAAAACGAGGTCGTGCCGATGCATTTATTCTTGAGAAAGACCGCGGAAACCTCGTCATGCCGAGTGAACTCGTCGGAGTGAATCTTGTCGGAGCCGTCGAGCTCGAGCAAGGCTTCAGACCACACTTCTTTCCAGCACCGGTAGGCTTCT
>DASUEL010000399.1:0-4954 GCA_036275095.1 Bdellovibrionales bacterium | reverse complement strand
GGCTCCGAAAAAAATCAGCCGACACTCGACGTTTACGCGCAGCTGGCCCGCAACGCGCTCACGGCCGATCAGTCCGAGGCGATTTCGAAGTCGACCGACCCGGCTCATCAGGGCACGACGGTCGGTGTGCGCTTCAACATGCCGGTCGATATCGGCGCGTGGAGCGACGTGAAGAGCGGCTATGAGCAGCAGGCGGCCGCGGCGGAGCTTCGCTGGCAGCGGCGGCTCTTCGAGCAAGAAAAGGAGCGCAAAGACCTGCGCTTTCGCGTCACCGAGACTAAAAAGCGGCTGAAGCTCGCGCAGCAGCTCGAAGCCGCCACCAAGGCGAAGTACGACTATGAGCGCGAGCGCCATGGGCGCGGCCGCACGACCACGTTCATGGTGCTGCAGTTCGAGCAAGAGCTGGCACTCGCGCAGCTCAATCGCCTGCGCATCCAAACCGAAATGCTGTCGTTGATTTCTCAGATGAAACTTTACGCTGGAGCCAAACAATGAACTTAGCCGAACTTTCCGTCAAGCGGCCGGCTTTTATCACGAGCATTATCCTCTTGATTCTGGTGCTGGGCTACATGTCCATGAAGCGCCTCGGAGTCGATCTGTTTCCGAACGTGACGTTTCCGATCGTCGCGGTGAGCTTTCCGTATCCGGGAGCCGGCCCCGTCGAGATGGAGACGCAGGTATCGAAAATCGTCGAAGAAGAGATCAGCACGCTCTCGGGCGTGAAGACCGTGCGCTCCATCAATAAAGAGGGTGTTGCGACGATCATCGCCGAGTTTTCGCTCGAAACCGACGTGAAGTATGCAGAACAGCAAATCAAAGACCGCATGACGTCGATCAAGCGCAAGCTGCCTGAGGACGTCGACGAGCCGGTCATTCGCCGCATGGACCCGGCCGACCAGCCGATCACCATGGTCACGCTGACCGCCAACCTGAAGAAAGCGGAGCTTTTCGATCTCGCAGAAGAAGTCGTAAAGCCCCGCTTGGCGCAAGTGAATCAAGTGGGCTTGGTGGAGGTTATCGGCGGGCGCGAGCGCGAAATTCGAGTCGAGCTCGACCGTAGCAAGCTGAAAGCTTACGAAGTCTCGGCGTCGCAGGTGGCGGCGAAAATCGCGGCCACCGGCATGAACGTGCCGGCGGGCAAAGTCTCGGAGGCGAGCAGCGAGACCGTCTTTAGAACCCTGGGCGAGTACAAATCGCTGAAGGACATCGAGCAGACGGCCGTGAACTTCGTCGGCAATGACGTCTCCGTCACGGTCGGAGAGCTCGGCCGCGTGGTCGACGATCTCAAAGAAGAAAAGTCGAAGGTTTACTTCAACGGTGAAGAGACGCTGCAGCTCATGGTTTTCAGGCAATCGGGCGCGAATACCATCGCGGTCGCCGAGGGCGTGAAAAAGGCAGTGGCGCAGATGAACAAAGACTTCGCCACGATGGGCAGCAAGCCCCAGCTCGCGGTCGTGCGCGACTCCTCGAAGTTCATCAACGCGAACGTCGCCGACGTGAAAGAGTCGATTTTCATCGGCATCGCGCTGACGATTCTGGTCGTTTTCTTGTTTCTCGGAAACGCGCGCTCGACGCTGATCACGGGCTTGGCCCTTCCGAACTCGCTTTTGGGCGCTTTCATCTTGATGGCCGTTGCGGGCTTCACGATCAACGTGATGAGCCTTCTCGCGCTGAGCTTGGCCGTCGGTCTTCTTATCGACGACGCCATCGTGGTGCGCGAGAACATCTTCCGGCATCAGGAGATGGGAAAGAGCCCCGAGCGCGCGGCACTCGAGGGCACCAAAGAGGTGACCCTCGCGGTCATCGCGACCACGCTGACGGTGGTCGCGGTGTTCGGGCCGATCGGCTTTCTCGACGGCGTCGTAGGCCAGTTCTTCAAACAGTTCGGGCTGACCATCGTGTTCGCGATGCTCATCAGCTTGTTCGACGCCATGACCGTCGCTCCGATGCTCTCGGCGTATTTACCGGCGAAAACCCACGACGAGAAAAAGGGGCTCTTCGCCCGCATGACTCATCCCGTGGTATCGCGCTTCGACCGTTTTCAGACGTGGCTCGAAAACCGGTATGAGTCGCTGCTCAAGCTGACCCTGCGCCGGCCGATTCTGACGATGGTTTCGGCTCTGGCGATATTCATCGTGAGTCTCGGCGCCATGGTGATGGTTCCCAAAACCTTCTTGCCCGCGCAAGATTTCGGCGAGTTCGGCGTGAGCCTCGAGATGGAGCCGGGCACGAGCTTCGCCAAGATGGACGAAGTCACCCGTAAGGTCGATCAGGTCATTCGCGCCAATAAAGAGGTGAAGTACGCGATCGCGACCATCGGCAACCGTGACGGCGAGCCCAACGTGGCCGAGTTCTACCTCGAGCTCGTGAACCACAAGGAGCGCTCGATGAACACGCTGCAGTTCAAAGACATGCTCCGCGAACAGCTCAAGCCCTTCGCGTTCGCCAAGCCCATCGTCAAAGACGTCGACCACGTCGGCGGCGGGCGCCCGTTCAACCTGAGCATTTCAGGCGACAACATGGTAGAAGTGACGAAAGTGGCCCATGCCGCTTTTGAGAAGCTCAAGGCGCACCCGGGCCTGCTCGATGTCGACATCAGCGACAAGCCGGGCAAGCCCGAGTTTCAGGTCTCGCTCGACCCGAAACGAGGCGACCTGTTCGGTATCTCGAGCGCGATGGTCGGCCGCGAGCTGCGCACGCAGATCGAAGGCGACATTCCGGCGGTTTACCGCGAGAACGGCCGCGAGTACGACATTCGCGTGCGGCTCAAAGAAGAGCAGCGCAACTTGAAAGAGGGTTTCGCGACGACGTTCGTGCCGAACATGAACAACACGCTCATTCGGCTTTCGAGCGTCGCCGATCCGGTCGAGACGAAGGGCCCCGCGAACATCAACCGGCAAGACCGCGGCCGCTACATTTTGATCGCGGCCGACATCTCGCCGACCGGACCCGGCATGGGCGGCGTGATGAACGACATCCGCACGATGTTCGAAAAAGACGTGCCGCTCCCGCCGGGCGTGAAGTATCGCTTCTTGGGCCAAGCCGAGAACATGATGGAGCTCGTAACCAGTATGATCATCGCGGCTGGCCTCGGCATTCTGTTCATCTACCTCGTGCTCGCGTCGCTTTACGAATCGTTCGTGACGCCGTTGACGATCATGCTCGTGCTCCCGCTTGCGGCCTGCGGCGCCTTCTTCGCGCTGCTCGTCACCGGCAAGTCGCTCGACATGTTCTCGATGATCGGCTGTATCATGCTGCTCGGTATCGCCACGAAGAACTCGATTCTGCTCGTCGACAAGTCGAATCAGCTCCTGCAAGAGGGTAAAGACATGGCGACCGCCATCGTAGAAGCCGGCAAGAACCGGTTGCGCCCGATTCTCATGACTTCGCTCGCGCTCATCGCGGGCATGCTGCCCGTCGCGATCGGCCTGAACGAAGCCTCGCGCCAGCGCACGAGCATGGGTGTCGCGGTCATCGGCGGCTTGATCACTTCGACGCTGCTCGCGCTCGTGGTGATTCCGGTCGCGTTCTCGTATATCGAGCGGTTCCGCGCCTGGATCCTCGGCGGAGTTCGCCGCGGCGTCGGCCTCGATCAAGCCGTGCCGGCGAAAGCCGTTTCGAAAGTCGTGGTTCGCGTCGAGCAGGCGCCGGTGGACCCCGCCAACGACGATAGCGAAGGGCCGACGGTGAGACCCGCCGTTCACTGACCGCTACGGTCTTTAATCCCCGGCGATCAAAAGGCGGAGCGTTTGCGCCGCCTTTTTTATTGCGGAATCTCGATGGCCTTTTTGAGATTCGAGTTGAACGTCTCGATCATCTGCGCGACCGGGACGGGGCCGGGTATGCGGCGCTGCCAGTTGGTGTGAGTGATAGTGCGGCCGAGAGCCTCGAGGATCGCCGGAAAAAAAGGTTTGTTCTCCCGAATCTGAAGGAGCTCGATCGCCCTGAGAGTGACGTCGAACTGTGTCCAATGGCGGTCGGCGGCCAGCTTCAGCAGCGCAAGCTGACCGCGCCAATAGGTCGGGTTGTCGGGATCGTTGAGGCCCTTCGAATGCACCAGCGGGAACGTCACGATAAACTCGCTCTCAGGACCATTCACGATTTTCATCGCGACGTGAATCATTCCGTTAGCTTCGGTCAACGGGATTTCGGCGCCGGTACCCAAATGCCTTTCAATCGCTTCGGCGATGGCGAGACTCCGTTGTGAAACGATCCAGCCTTGCAGTGTGAGTTTTTGTAGGCGTGTCGCCGTTCGATCTATGGTATCGGGATCGCCTTCGCGAATCGCGCGCTTGAGTTTGGCGAGCTGAATTCTGACGGACTCGAAATAAGCGTTCATCTCGGTGAACGCGATGTAACGGTCGTAGGTCTGAGCGCCTTGCCCGGGCAGGTCGCCTTTTTGCGCCAGCGCGCGCCCATAATACGGAGACAGGATACGCTTGAGCTCATTTTGAAAGTCTTTCGAGTGCCGAAGCTCGTGAATCAGCTCGACCTCCCGAAGCGAGAGATTGAGCACGAAAGAGCGGCCGACCAGCAGCTGCGGGCCCGATTGCGAGTAAGCCGCCGCGGCGCCCGTGCGGATCAAATAGGCGGGATCGAACCAAACCAGAGTGCCGCCGTGTTTTTCGGAAATATCCTTCGCCAGGCGATTCACGGGGTGCGTGCCGTTGGGGCTGAACACAATTTTCAGGTGCCCCGCGCGCGGCTCATAAGTGATCGCATGATGAATGCCCATCGCCGCGAAGTAGGCGCCGGCCTGCTCGGCGAGAAAATTCGCCATGGGGCGAACCGCGGCCGGGTCATTCATACGAAAGCGGGCCTGAAGGCCGGCGATCTTCTCGAAGTGGCCGACCAATGCGGCCTTCACTTGATCTTGCATGGTTTTCGCGAGCGGAGCGACCGGTTCGGAAGCGGCGAGGGCGTTGATCGCGATATTCTCCGGCTTCGCGAGCTC
>DASUEL010000398.1:0-2154 GCA_036275095.1 Bdellovibrionales bacterium | reverse complement strand
GACCATATCCGGCAGCCGCCCCTCGAAATTGTCTTTGGTCGTCTCCGAACCATCGAGCACCTGGATGAACCGCGAACCCAGCTTCATTAGCAGATTCGCCGGCTTCCCCCAATCCGCAATATGCAGTTCGCCATCCGATTTCAAAACCCGTCTTGCTTCAGCCAGGGAGCGTGCCTTGCTCTTCTCGGACAAGTGATGAAAGAAAAGGCTGGAGACGACGCGATCGAACGACTCGTCCTCATACGGCAGATCGAAGGACATCGCCTGAACGTACCGAACCGCAACGTTCCGATGGCGGGCTTTCTTCTTCGCTATGCCGAGAATCTTCGAATCGCCGTCGATACCGACAACCCCCGCTTGCGGCTCCTGCTCATGGATGAGTAGCGCAAGCGTGCCGGTACCGCATCCTAAGTCCAAAACGCTATGACCCGCCGTTATCCTCGCATGCTCGACGAGCGCGTCCTTGAATAACCGCTCCCGGGTCGTCCAGCCCACAACCGTATCGTAGAGAGGCGTCAACGCGTGATAAGACAGAGCAGGAATATACCGGTCATCATTCATCGGGGCGCTGGATCAGAGATCGTTAATGGGACTAGTAAGGTAGACCGCTGACACTTAGTCGTGCAAATTACGTTCCCCGGCATTCTCAAGGAAACGATGCGATTATTCGGGCACGCAGTGCGCAGATGTGCGTTAGCAGACATGAGTGTCTGCTAACGCACATCTATTAACAGATATTTCCCTGCACGCTAACGCTTTGCCCGGGGTGCCTTCACGCCTGCGATTTGTTCTCCCTGAACTTCGACATCTTCACGGCGCCGTCAGCGTAGTGCATCTCTATCATGTACAGGAACTCAAGATCGGTTTGATCGCTTACGATCTCGGCTTTACGCTTTGCCTACCCGGATCAAGAGCCGTGCTGCTGGTGATCGCCACTGCCGAGTTTTGTCTTGAGCCACTCGGCGCGGAGCATGAAGCTTCCATTCGTTACAACACGATCACCGACATTCACGCCTTCGAGAACGGGGAACCGCCCGTCCACCTCGCTCCCCAATCGGACCGGCCTTAATTCGAACACGTTCGGGTCCGATGTGGCGATAAAGACGACCTGGCGGTTCTCGATATTCTGTACAGCGGCCGACGGCACAACAGGCACCGTCCGCTCGCTCTGGCCAAGTGAGCCGAAAGCGACGTTCACGTATGTCCCGAGTTTCAGCGCCCGGTCGGCGTTCGCCAATTCTACGCGCACTTTCGCAGTGCGAGTCGCCTGATCTATTGAAGGATCGATGTACGTCACATGCCCGCGAAAGAGCCGATCAGGGAAGGCTCCGGCCGTGACGCTTGCTCCGCTTCCGACGCGCAGGCGGGGAAGGTCCTGTTCGAAAACTTGGGCGATCACCCACACGTTCGACAGGTCGGTTACGCGCAAGAGCTCCTTGTTCGCTTCCACGACTTCACCGGCGTTCACCGTACGGCTTGTTACCGTACCACCGATCGGGGCCAGGACCGCGAGCTCGGAGGTGACCTGTGACGCGTTTCGGAGCGAACTCACCCGGTCCGGCGACATCCCGTAAAGGATCAACCTCTGCCGCGAGGTCGCCAATTCGCTTTCGGAGGAGCGGAGTTTGTTCAGGGCCTCTTCGTTCTGCGTTCGCGTTTCGGGATTGATTTCCACAAGCCGCCCCGCCCTTTCATGGCGGCGCCGCGCCTCGGTCACTTCAGCCTCGGCGGTCCGCAACTTGGTGTTGTCCTGTTCGAGTTCCTCTCGGCTCGCCGCGCCTATTTTTATAAGGCGCGTGGTTCGCTGGTATCGGTTTTGCATCTCGGCAAGCGCGGCTTCCGCGGCTTTTAATTGCTTTGCTGCCTGGTCGAGTTCGGTTCGCCCGGGCTGATTTATTCCGACCAAACGTTGCGTGCGTTCGTAGTTCTGCCGGGCGTTTTCCGTTTCAGTCTGAAGAGCGATGTAACGCGACTGTGCTTCCGCGAATTCGTTACTGAAGACAACGGCGACGGTCTGTCCCCTGTTCACGTTTTCACCGAGTTCCGGCGGTACTGCGCGAACAACGCCGCCCACGAGTGCCAGGGCCGGCGTGTTGCGGTAAGCGTTGGCTTCGATCACGCCCGTCGACGCGGTAAGGCCGACCTCTGCGGCGA
>DASUEL010000397.1:0-3203 GCA_036275095.1 Bdellovibrionales bacterium | reverse complement strand
GAACGGCGCAATGGCGTTTTTGCGGCTGAGCCCCCTGGCTTTGAGAAAAGTCGTGTGGGCTCGGGCCGCGCCCGGCTTCGCGGTTTCGTGCTGAAATGCCGTGAGCTCGCGGCCCATCATTTTCGCGACGAGCTGTTCGCGCGAAAGCTCGGAGGCCTTGAAGACTCCGACGAGCGCGCCGTTTCGCAAAACCGTGATTCTATCGGAGACTTCGTAAACCTGATCGAGAAAATGCGTGACGAACAGAATACCGAGGCCTTCATCGCGGAGCTGTTTCATCGTCTTGAACAGCTGGCGGACTTCGTTGGCGTCGAGACTCGAGGTCGGCTCGTCGAGAATCAGGTATTTCGCCGAAACTTCGAGCGCACGCGTGATCGCGACCATCTGCTGGATTGCCGTCGAGTAGCTCGCGAGCGGCCTTGAAACATCGAGGTCGAGCTCGAGCCGTTTCAGTGCGCGGCGGGCGCCGTCTTTCATGGCTCCCCAACGCACAAATCCCAAGCGCGTGGGCTGGCGGCCGAGGTAAAGATTCTCCGCCACCGACAAAGACGGAATCAAATTGATTTCCTGGTAGACGGGGCTGATCCCGAGCGATTGCGCCTCGAGAGTCGAGCGCGGCTCGACCGCGCGGCCGTCGAGCTCCATCCGGCCGTCATCGCGGCGCTCGGCGCCGGTCAAGACCTTGATGAGCGTCGATTTGCCGGCGCCGTTTTCTCCCATCAAAGCGTGGATCTCGCCGCCTTTAAGCTCGAAATCGACGCCTTTGAGCGCGTGGACGCCGGGGAAACGCTTTTGGATCCCCGTCAACCGCAGCATTAGTATTGTCTCGTCGAAATGACGTCTTTGGCGACGGCTTGGTCGAAGACGCGATCTTTGACGATCGTCTTCTTCGGCACGACTTTGCCGGATTTGATGGCTTCGATCGCGTCGAACGCCGCGGGCCCGAGCAGCGGGTTGCACTCGACCGTCGCATTGAGCTTGCCGGCAACCATCGCCTCGAAAGCCGCTTTCACGCCGTCGACCGACACGATTTGAATGTCGGCACCTGGCTTGAGACCGGCTTCTTCGATCGCTTGGATCGCGCCGAGGGCCATATCGTCGTTATGGGCGTAAACAGCGTTGATGTTTTTGCCTTCGGCTTTGAGAAACGCCTCCATCACCTGTTTGCCCTTCGAGCGCGTGAAGTCGCCCGTTTGCGACTTGATCACTTTCATGTTCGGGTTCTTAGCAACGACTTCATGAAAACCGTTTTTGCGGTCGATAGCGGGCGCGGCGCCCGGCGTGCCCTGGAGCTCGACGATGTTGGCTTTGCCGCCCGTTTTTTTGACGAGCCACTCACCCGCCATGCGGCCCTCCGCCACGAAGTCGGAGGCGATCAGCGTCGCGTAGAGGGAGTCGTCGCTCGTTTTGATGCCACGGTCGACCAGCACGACCGGAATGTTAGCGGCCTTTGCTTCGCGGAGCACGGGCTCCCAGCCGGTCTCGACCACCGGCGCGAGGATGATCGCGTCGACCTTTTGCGCGATGAACGCGCGCAGCGCTTTGATCTGGTTTTCTTGCTTTTGCTGGGCGTCTGAGAATTTCAGCGTTATGCCCCGCTTTTTCGCTTCTTCTTGAATCGAGCGGGTTTCGGCGGTTCGCCACGCGCTTTCAGCGCCGATTTGCGAAAAGCCCACGGTCAATGCGGGCGCACTCGATGCGGCGAAAGATAGGATTGTGGACAACATTATGGCCAACGTCTTTGCGAAAGCGTTCATAAACTCTCCTGTTATTTTTGAGGCTTAGACGGCCTATCACGCTTCAAAAAACCGGGCAAAACAGTTCTCGGAAATTGTCGAAAATTGAATTCGAATCTGTGATGAAACTTAACAATCTGAAATCGTGTAAACGAACGCGAATTGAAAAAAGTTCTCCGCTGACTCGCGTGTCAAACGGAGTGGCGGTGGGACTCGCCGGCAATCGAGCGGCCCGCGACCGTGACGTTCAGCGAGCCCGCCGTGTGCAGCAACTCCCAGCGATTGTCGCGGCCGAGGGATTCCGCCAAAGCCTCGAGAAACGGGCCTTCGAACGAATAGATCTCGAGCTCATCTGCCCGGTGGACTTTGTTCTCTCGAATTTCGCGCACGAGATGCGCGGGGTCCTTGTAGGTGAAGACTTTCACCCGCGCCGCGGCTTTGGCCGCCTTGTGGAGCTTTCGCGCGGTGGGGTTACCGATGTCGATCCAGAGCGCAAGCCCACCACGAGTGCCGGCCAGCGAGATGGCCGGCGTGTCGGAATCGCTCAGACCGCCCGCGGCGAACTCGAGGCCGGGCTCGTAGCTGAGAGCATAGGCCAGTACGCGGGTCAGCAGATAGGGAGGCGTCTCCGACGGATGCATCGAGACACGCAGATCGAGGTCTTCATAGACGTTGCGGTCGACGTCGGAGAGCGCGATTCGAAAGCGGTAAAGCGTCGAGGGCAGTGCCATCAGCGTCTCAGCACCGCGAAGAAGTCATCAATCGATTCGGTTCGTTTTACGTCGTCGAACCACGCAAGCGGCTGGCGTAGATGCGCGAACTTGAGCCATTGTTTCATTCGGCCAAGCACTGCCTCTTGCCCTTTGCGGAGCACCGGAACGTTGAGCTCGTTGAAGCGTGCAAGCAGCGGCTCCCATTCGGAAGGCGCGTGGGCGAAATCCGCCTGCGCGTGGGCTTCGAGACCGAGCTCGCGCGCGATTTTGAGCGGGAGCGAAGGGTCAGCCAGCGCGCCACGGCCGATCATGAAATGAATCGCGCCGGTTTCTTCGCGGCAGCGCTTGAAATCGTCGAGACTCCAGATGTCGCCGTTCGCGACGACGGGAACCGATACCCGCTCCCTCACTTCGCGAATATAGCTCCAGTACGCGGGAGGCGCGTAGCCTTGGCGCTTCGTGCGCGCGTGAATGGTGATCCAAGAAGCGCCGCCCGCCTCGGCTTCGACCGCGTTCCGGTAGATGTCTTCGCGCTCCTCCCAGCCGAGCCGCATTTTGGCCGAGACAGGAATCGCGCGGTCGACCTCGGCGCGTACGGCGGCGACGATCGCGCGAATTCGCTCGGGGTACTTCAGAAGCGTGGCGCCTCCGTCGTGACGATTCACGGTTTTCGAAGGGCAGCCGAAATTGAGGTCGATCGCGCGCGCTCCGAGCCGCACAGCGTGGGCCGCGGCTCGCGCCATCAGGCGCTCGT
>DASUEL010000396.1:0-2077 GCA_036275095.1 Bdellovibrionales bacterium | reverse complement strand
TCCCGCCGCGAAGAAACCCATGGGGCTCTGGGGCGGCTTGATCGGAAGCGGATCGAAGACCTTGCGATCGATGCACGTCACGAACTTCGGCTTCTTCGGATTTCGCAAATCGACCACATGGGCGCCGGCGTCGCAGGTGTCGCTCCCGAGTGCGTACGCATAGCCGGTTTTTTCATTGACTGATATCGTGTGGGAGCTGCCGAAATGGCCGTAGTGTGCCGTCTCTTCGAGAATGTGAACGCGGTCGCGCGAAAGCTTCGACAGCTGCGTGAGATCGAGAATCTGCAGGCCGTGAGCGTGAGATTCGCTGACGATGACGGCGTGCGAGTTGATGACGTTCACCTCGCGCCAGAGCGAGCCCACCGAGTGAGCAGGTAAGTCGGCGACATGAACGGGTTTTGTGGGTTCGCTGATGTCGACGAACGATGTTTTGTTCGCCAGACCCATAATCGCGTACTCGCGGCCGTTCGTTGGGTCCGTCCAGCCCCAGGAGCCGCTGCCCTTTTTGTCGCCCGGATCCGCAGGCGGGCGGGCCGAGCCTTCTGTTTTCAAACCGGACTTCGCCAAATCGATCACCGATTGAAGATCGACGTTTTTGCAGGAGTACTCACCGGCACGCCCGTTGACGCAGGGAATAGTCTCGGCGCTAGCAACGGCGGTGAACGCGGCCGAAATTAAACCGAAAGACTGCAACGCGGAGACCACGATTCTGAGTTTGGACATGCGACACCTCATGACTTGATTTGAGCTTGAAAACTAATGAAAGTTCCGACAGGATGCAAACCCAAAATCAAGTCGTCTTCGGAGGGTTCATGAAAATGCTGTTTGCCGCTCTGGCGTTGGTGTTCGTGTCGAATCTCGTACCTGCGCTCGCTACGGCCGAGCTGGTTCCTCACGTACTCATTAACGGCCGTGAAGAGCTCACCGTAGAACCCGGAAAGGTCGCCGAGTTACGATTGAGTTTTACCGAGAGCGAAACGGGCCAGAAGGTCACGAAGTTCAAGAAGCTCAACAACAAATTCATGCACCTCGTGATCATGAAAGACGATCTATCCTCGATGGTCCACTTGCATCCGACCCTGATCGGCCAAACAGGCGACTTCTGGACCGTGCTGAATCAGGCTCACGACGATCCCGACACGCAGGGTGCCGAGACCGCCATGAAAACGCCGGGCAAATATTTGGTGTTCGCGGAAGTGTTCCCCGATCGCGGCGCACGTTTGCCGGCCGCGCAATACGTGCGTTTCACTCTCGAGTCACCGGGCGTCGCCGAGAACAAGGCGCCCGCGCTGAGCATGCCGAACGCACAGTGTGAGTACGTCACGTATCTTCGCGCCGACGGCAAACCGGGCGCGTTCGGAGACGCTTACCGCGTGAGCCTTCACCAGGAAGTCGTCGAAGGCGAGGGCGGCAACCTCGTCAAGTTTCACATGAAGGTGAAGAGCTGGCACCGGCGCGACCAAGTCTACGTGCCGGAGCGCGGGTTGCAGGAGTTCATGCGAATGCACGGGCATATGTTTTTGGTGTCAGCCGGTTCGGAGAGCGTGAAAGACAAGCTGTTCGTTCACTCGCATGGCATGATTCACGCGGGCCTGCATGACGATCACATGCTGTTCACGTATTTCGACCGTGGGGAGCTGGCGAAGGCGCCCGCCCTGCGGGTATGGACGCAGTTCAAGCACAACAACGTGGTGCAAACCGCCGCGTGGTCCTTCAAGTACGATGAGCATCTGGCTCATCAGTGCCAGCACTGAGGCAAGATCGGGCGGCGGCCGACGGGCCGGCGCCTGGCCGCCGATTGAAACAATCTTTGTCGCCGTCAAATTTTCTGACATCCCGTTTGCCGTAGATTGCGGGGCCCGCGGTGCCCTGGATTGCATTTATCGCTCGTAGCCCAATCCCTTTGCTTATTTGAAAGGTTTACAATGGCACGCGCGGTACGTTTACTGACGTCTTTGCTTGTTGTTTTCAGTGCCCAAAGCGCTCTAGCTGGCGGCTTCTCGATGGAAGAATCGCTCGAGCAGAACGTTCAGGTTGTTTACGGGGGAGTGCCGATAAAGATCGTCGGTAACGTCCT
>DASUEL010000395.1:0-2306 GCA_036275095.1 Bdellovibrionales bacterium | reverse complement strand
CAGTCAACCGAGCGCGTCTTCGTCGGCACGATGATCACGGTATACGCCAGCGGGTTGACGTTGTACGCGCCGGGGCCCAGCACCTCGCGCTGAATTCCTCGAAAGCCTTTGGGCACGACGTGGCGGGCCTTTCCTTTTTCGTCCGACATCTCTTCGTTGCTGGTGAACTCCGACGGGTCTTTGCCGACGTTCGAGATCAGCACCGCAACCTCACCCTGCGCGACGACGGTCTGTTTGCGCTTCGAGATCGTGAAGAGATACGGGTTGATGTAGTAGGTGCCGGGCGTCAGGATCGCCTCTTGCGGACCGCGTTTGCCACCGTTGTTCAAAAACGCCTGGCCGTCCTGGAAATGGCTGTGACCGTCGGGCGTGTGCACGACCACTTCGTTGCGGCCCATCGGGAGCCCGTCGCGCGCGTCGACAATTCCGATTTCATTCTCGTTGATTCGAACGGCCTCACGCACCTCGACGCGAAAGATTTCGGTGTTTATGTTGTAGATACCCGGCCGTAAAAAGTCGATCTGCGGGCCTTTCTCGCCGCCGTTTTTCAGAAACGCTTCAGCCTTTTGAAAGTTGTCGTGGTCCGAGACGCTTTTTCCGAGCAGATGCCCCTCGAGCGGGGCGCCGTCGGCGGCGGTCACCACGCCGATCTTTCCTTCGGGAATGTGGGTCTTTTTGATCTTCGTCACCTTGAAGAGCTCGGGATGGATCTTGAACGTGCCGTTCGTCAGAAAGCGCAGCTGCTTTCCGCGGATGCCGCCCTTGCCGAGAAACTCGGCCGGCTCCTGAAAATTGTTGTGCGCTTCGCCCGCCGGATCGTCGGCGAAAATGCGGCCCGCCGGGAGCGGAACGCCATCGGTCGCCTCGACGATACCGAGCTCGTCGGCCGCGATCGTAAGGAACTGGGGTTTCGAAACCACGCGCGTGAGCGGCCACAAAATCAGGTGAAGGCCGGGCGCCAGGTAGCGGGCGCGAAGGCCGACCTCATTGTCGAGCGCGAACGCGCGCCCGGGCTCGAGCTCCTTGCCGACGAACTGCCGTTCGACGATCGCAATTTGATCCGACCCGACGTTGACGAAGAATCGCGTGGCAAGAATGAGCGCGAAAATGAAGATCACTCCGATGATGATGAAGAATTCCATAGTGGCTCCGCGGGCTGACGGTGTTGTTAGTGGTGAGCCTTGATTGTACGGGCGGGTTTGCGATTCCGCTACGTCCGGTCTGTAGGAAGTCGTCCAGGCGGATTTGTAGACTAACCCTCTGAGAGCTCGGCCCAACGATGGTACAGGCGTTCGATGTCGGCCTCAGCTTCGGCCATTTCTTTCGATAGCTCTTGCAGGCGTTTCGGATTCGAGACGGTCTCGGGTTTGGAGCTCTCTGCGACAAGCCCGGCAAGTTTTGCCTCGGCCTTTTGAATGGCGTCTTCCATCTGGTCCAGCTCGCGCTGATCTTTATAACTGAGCTTTCTCTTTTTCGCCGAGGCCCCGCCGTTTTCGTCGCGCGCGGTATTCTGCGCGTTTTTTGCCGCCTGCGCTGCCTGCCGCTCCTGTTCTTGGTGCCAGACTTCCCACTGCTCGAGTCCGACCATCGAAACGATCTGTTTGCGGCCCCGCTCGTCGCGCCCGAACGCGAGAATCTGGTTGGTGACCTGATCGAGAAAATACCGGTCGTGAGTGACGAGGATGACCGCGCCATTGAATTCGGAGAGCATTTCGGCGAGCACGTCGAGTGTCGCCATGTCGAGGTCGTTCGTAGGCTCGTCGAGCACGAGCATGTTCGCCTCGCGCAGCATGAGGAGCGCGAGCAGAAGCCGGCTTTGCTCACCGCCCGAAAGCTTTCGCACCTCGAGATCCATTTGCTCATAGCTGAACAAGAAGCGCGTAAGATAGCTCCTCACGTGAATGCGCCGGCCGGCGTAATCGACCTCGTCGCCGAGGGGACAAACGGTTTTTTGCACGGTTACGTTTGGATCGAGCGTCTCGCGATTCTGCTCGAAGTATGAAATTTTCAGTTGCTCGGCGTGAAGCACGGAACCCGTGTCGGGCTCCTCGCCTTTCGTCAAAAGCCGAATTAGCGTCGACTTGCCACTGCCGTTAGGGCCCATGAGTCCGACGCGCGTCTTCGGGGTGATAATGAGATCGAGCTTGGGCACCACGATCTCGCCGTCATATGACTTCGAGATTTCTTTGGCTTCGATGAGCTTTTTGGGCCGCTTCTCGGTCGACTGAAAATCGAGTTGAACGGTCGCGGTGCGATTGCGCTCGCCCAGCTCTTTGACCGTGGCCTCGAGCTCCTTCGCGTTCTGA
>DASUEL010000394.1:0-6991 GCA_036275095.1 Bdellovibrionales bacterium | reverse complement strand
AGCGCGTCGCCGAGCCCGTTGCCAAGCCCGTCGCCGGTCCCCAGTCCGTCGCCGGCGTTGAATCCTTAGCCGGCGAGGGCCTTTACGAAAATTTTAGCGGTCGACGTTCAAGTCGGCGAGCGGTCGCCCGCGGGTCTGACCGCGGTACGTGAGATCCGGTATCTGCGTGGCCGGCAAGTATGAATTCGTCGTTCCGGGGAGCTGTCCATTGATCAGAGCTTGGAGCGCGCTGCTTCCGTAAGCGGGCGGCAAACGACCGAGCTCGCCAGGGTAGCCGGAGCTGCGTCCGCCGTAACCGGCCATGCGAGCGCGATACCATTGATCGCGAGCGCGGCCGCCTGCGATTCGTGTATCGTCATAAAAGCTCGGTGATTGGCCAACGGAAATGTCGCGCAGCCAGCTGTAAACGTCGTCGAAGGCCCCGCGGCTGCCGTAGATGTCCATGTCGTAGGCCTCGCGGTCGGTTCTGAAGTAGTCGGCCGCCGTGCGGGAGAAGATTCGGTCATAATCGTAGAGCAAGCCACCGTTCGGGTTTCCGAAAGCGTCGAAGCGCGCATACTGTGCCGCGAGACCGCGGCGCTGATGCTCGAGCTCCATCACGCGCTGAAGGCCGTAAGCGTCGCCACGCGTGCGAGCCACTTCAATTTGGCGGTCGATGTTGCGCAGGCGCGCTTCGAGCGTCTTCTTCATGGTTTCGGACTTCGTGACGCGGGCGATGTTCATGCCGTGACAGAACACCCGGCTCTTGTTGTCGCCGAGTTTGTCGATGCCTTTGCGAAACGCCGACATCACTTTGCGCGCTTCTTTCGGATCGGTGTCGACCGTGTCGCGGAACGCGCTTTCACCGTATTTTTCGCCCTCGGCATATTCTTCGGTGTCGCCGCTGTTGCAGCGGGTGACTTCATTCGTTCCGAGAATGAAAAATACGAACGCATCACGATCTTCTTTCGTCGGATTGGTGCTGAGGTTTTCAACCAAGCACTCGAGGTGCTTCAAGCCTGACTCCTCATCTTCACACTTCTTTTTCGCCGGCGTTTGCGCGGCCACGGCCGAAACGACTTCTACCAAAGGCAAACGAGCCGTTGAGTCCAAGGGCTGAGTCGAAGCCGGGGTCGCTGCGTTCGCGGCGCAATTGCCCGTGCATGGCGCGGCGGCCTGGGTCGTCGTATGCGCGGCCGGAGGTGTGGCCGGCTGCGTGCGTCCGGCTGCCGGAGCCGGCTGGGCGGTCGTTCCGGTTTGCGGCGGCCGTTGTTCGCCTGTTGCGCTCGGACGTTGCCCGGTTTGCTGAGTTCCGGAAGCCGCCGGTGGCGCGGATTGCGCAAAGCTCGCGGAGCCACTGTTGTGGCCGCCTTGAATGGCGAGCAGGCTTAGACCGGCGAGAACAGCCCACATTGCATTGTATTGGCGGGCGATCTTCATATAGCACTCCTTATTATTCACCGGGCAACGGACACTCCGGGCCAGGTGGACTCTCAACCCTCATCCCATGGCAAAGTGTGCACCAAGGCCGATTTTTCCAAGTATTTGAAAATACTTGATAAATAATAACTCTGGCGTGGCCGAAAGTTCGACAGGCGATGGATGGCAGGGCAGGCGCGCCCGGACCACTCTCGAATAAGCCCGGGAATCAAGGGATTGGCTCTGCCCAAATTCTGATCAGCGCCAAAACATTTTTTGTCGCTTCAGGCGGTGGTAGTCTCGGTGCTATGCGAACGCTCCTTGCCTTGTTCACTCTGAGCCTCGTTGTCTCGGTCGCGTCCCCCGTCCGCGCGAATCCGGCGGCGTCCGCCGAGTTGCCCGATTGGTTTCGTCCGGCCGGCCGACCGAAAGCCGTAATTCTCGTCGCGCATGGTTTGAACCTATTGCCCTCTCGCATGAACTATTTGAGCCGCCGGCTCGCTGAAAACGGCTACGAGGTCTTTCGCACCAAGCTTGAAGGCCACGGTGACTCTCTGGACGTTTTCAAAGGTGTCAGACGCGAAACATGGCTTCGTGAAATGCGCGATTCGGCGCAGATCGTCCGCGCGCGTGCGGGCGAACTTGGACTCGACTCCCACTTCGTGGGCTACTCCGTCGGCGCCCTCGTTTACCAAGATCTGATCTCGCAGGATCCGGCATTGGCCCTTCAGAAACACGTGTACTTCGCACCGGCTCTAGCGCCGCGCTCGAGGAACAAACTCGTGCGCCTACTGAAACTGTTCGGCCCGCGTTTTTGCCTAAAGAGCTTCGCGCCCGAAAACTATCGCGCTCACGGGTGTACGCCTCTTGCCGCGTATGATGCTCTTTTTGCCTCGGCCGAAACGGTGGCAATCAACAATTTCGCCGCGGTCAATCGGCCGAGCCTGGCGTTCGTGGATCCGCTTGATGAGTTGGTCAGTTATAATGACTTGAAACGCCTGATCGCGACGGGGCCTCTTTCAAAATGGCGGCTAATCGATGTTTCGACGGCGGGGTCGACCTTGCCACGGCCTTGGCACCATTTGATCATCGACGACGCCGCGGTCGGAGCCGGGTTGTGGCGCCAAATCGAGCTCGCGATGCTCGAGTTTCTACGGTAGAAAGCGCACGCTCAAGAGGGGCGAGCGGGGTTAGTTGACGCGATCGAGCCGCGCGAACTTCACAGAGAATTTTTTGAGGCTGCGGTCGTCGAACATGACGGTGACTTTTTGGTTTTCGCCCTCGCCTTCGCAGCTGAAAATGATTCCGATTCCGAAGTGCGGGTGGCGAACCTTCATGCCCTTCTTGAATGAGGCCTGATCGCCCTGATCGTCGCTGAAGCTCTCGTAATCAGGAGCGGCGTCAAAGATGTCGGCGCTACGGCTCTGTCCGCTCTGATAAGGCGAGCTCCGCTGATAACGCTCTTGAAAGCTCGAAACCAACCGGGGCGTCGGAATCGCGGACTGCTTTTCGAGATACTTTTCGGGAATCTCCTTGAGAAACCGGCTCGGCGGGTTTCGCTCTTCGGCACCTCTGAAAAAGCGCTGGCGCGCATGGGTCAGCCAAAGCTGCTTTTCAGCGCGAGTCATGCCGACATAGGCAAGCCGCCGCTCTTCTTCGAGCCTTGTCGGGTCCATGTTGTCGAACGATTGTCGTGACGGAAACAGTCCTTCCTCCATGCCGACGATGAACACGTACGGAAACTCGAGGCCCTTTGAAAGGTGCAAGGTCATTAGCGTGACGGTCTCTTCGTCTTCGCTTCGCCGGTCGAGATCGGTGACCAGCGCCATCTCTTCGATGAAGTGAACGAGGGTCGCCTCTTCGGCGCGCTCCTTTTCGAACTGGCCGATGGCGTTGTATAGTTCCTCTAAGTTTTCGATGCGCGACTGGGACTCGACTGAATCTTCTGCGCGCAACATTTCGATATAGCCCGTGGTATCGAGAATCGCCTGGTAAGCTTCCGAGGGCGTCGCGCTTGCGATCTTGTCTTGGAGCTCGGCCATCTGGTTCAAGAAGTCTGTGAGGCCTTTCATCGCGCCCGAGTGGACCTCGCGGCGCTGGATCGCCCGTTCGGCGGCCTCAACCATCGAAATCTGATCGTTGGCGCCGATTTCCTCGAGTTTTTCGATCGTGGTTTTTCCGATACGTCGCGGGGGGCGGTTGATGATCCTCTTGAGAGCAAGATCGTCGCGCGGGTTCACGAGAAACTTCATGTAGCTCAGAAGGTCTTTAATCTCCTGCCGCTCGTAGAAGGTGACAGCTCCGATAATACGAAACGGAATTTGCTGCATTCTGAACTGATCTTCCAAAACCCGGGACTGGGCGTTCGTGCGATAAAAAACGGCGACCTCATTGGGTGTTGCGTCGCCCGAATCGAGCAACCGCTTCACCTCGCCCGAAACGAATTGGGCCTCTTTGTACTCGTTGAACTCCTCGCGCAGAATGATCGGGGAGCCCAAGTCATTCTCGGTAAAGAGTGATTTATCTTTGCGCTGGAAGTTGTTTTTGATCACCTCGGAAGCGGCTTTCACGATCGTCTGCGTGGAGCGGTAATTTTGCTCGAGCTTGATGACCTTGGCTTCCGGATAATCCGATTCGAAGCTCAAAATATTGGTAATGTCGGCGCCGCGCCAGCTGTATATCGATTGGTCTTCGTCGCCGACGACGCACAGATTGCGATGTTTCTCGGAAAGCAAATGCACGAGCTGATACTGAATGTGGTTCGTATCTTGATACTCGTCGACCATGATGAAGCGGAGCGTGTTCTGGAAGTAATCGAGGACTTCACGGCTCGTGCGCATCAGCTCGTAGGTCTTCGAGAGCAGATCGCCGAAATCAAGGGCGTTCGACTTCTTCATTTCGGTCTCGTAAAGCGCGTAGACTTTCGCCTTTTTTTCATCGAGAAAGTTCGTCGAGGCGCGCGCGTATTCTTCGGGAGAGATGCCTTTGTTTTTCGCGTCGTTGATCGCGCCTTGGAAGGACCGCGGCGGATACATTTTGTCGTTCAGCCCCAGTCGCTCGCAGACTTTTTTGATCATCGCCATTTGGTCGGAGTCGTCATAGATGGCGAACCGCGGGTCGTAGCCGATGTGCCCGATGTGATCGCGCAAAATGCGCGCGCAAGCGGAGTGAAACGTGCTCACCCAGGGTGAGGTCGCGGTCTGAATGCCGTGCTTCTGGAGAAGCGCGTAGGTTCGCTCACGCATGCTTCGCGCCGCCTTGTTCGTAAACGTCACAGCGAAAATCTCGTCGGGTCGGCAAAGGCCTTGAGCGATCAGATTGGCCATCCGGTACGTCAGAACGCGGGTTTTGCCGGAGCCCGCTCCCGCCAAAATCAGAAGCGGTCCCTCCAGGCAGTTCACGGCTTCGAACTGAACGGGGTTGAGCTCTTTTGCAAACAGTTCACGGTTGGCGGTCAAACGGTTCATCCTCTAAGGGTTCAATCGGGTTGAGCAGGCTGCGCGGCCGGTCCTGAATTTGCTCGTGTTTTGGCCGGGCCCGAAGCCCCGAAAATATACCGAAGGGCGACTCATTTTGTGAAGCTTCAATTCAGGCGATCGTTCATTTTAGGCGTGCTTGCCGCGACGGGACTTGCGTGCGCGGCCAAACCCCCGCCTGGCACGGCTTTGATTCAAATGCCGTGGCCCGATTCCGAGGGCGTCTATTCGCTTCAAGCCGTGGCTGTACCGACTTTGAACAACACCAAAACGATGCAGGGGGCTGCTGCGACGATCAAAATTCATGCAGGCCCTAACGGTCCGCAGCCGGAGGCAAATTTCGTCGTAGACGGTGACGGCGTACTCATTCCCGGCGATTACTTGACCCTTCAAATGAGCGTGGCCTACGCGCATCTCGAAAAGCTCATGTTTATCGAGCAACGGCTCGGGCTCGACGCCTTGCTGCCGCGCCCGCGTAAAATCACGATTGAATATCCGATGTACGATGAGTCTGGCGCGGCGGTCTTTGATAACGCGTTTTACTATCCGACTTGGGACTCGCTCGTGCTCCTCCCGTATCGTCGGCGCGAGCTTCCCATCACCGTGAACGCGGGAATTCTTGCGCACGAGCATTTTCACGCGATCTTTCAACATACGCTGGGTTCGGCGCCGGCTGCGGCTGAGCTTCACGGGCTCGAGATATCTTGGGCGGAGCTCCCTTCGGTCAGCTGCGGCGAGGACATGAAACGTGAAGTCAGCGCGCGGGCCGTTGGAAAACCCGCGGGACGGAACGCGCCTATGGTCATTTTGCGGGCGCTCAATGAGGGGCTGGCGGATTTTTGGGGTTGGTACTACACGCGAGACGAAAACTTCATCGCGCATTCGCTGCCGCATGCGGGTCCCACCCGGCGGGTCGTTTCACAGCTCAAAACGCTGCCCGACGAAAAATTCTTCGAGGCTATTTCCAGGGTCGAAGATACCCGTACGCTCTTGACGACCGCGTATTGCCTCGGAACTTACTTTTCCAGATTCGCGCGCCGGCTGGCTGACGTCGAGGGCGCCGACGAGGTCGCGGGCCGCCTGCTCCGCAATCTCATCCGCATGCGGAGCCAGTCACAGATCAAAGTGAAGCCCGACCTCGTGCTCTCGCTGTTTTTCGCAAGCTCGTCCGAGCTCACGCCGTCCCGATGCACGATGATCAAAGATTTCACCGCGGCTCTGACCGACAGCGCGCTTTCGAAAGCGTGCGAGGTGCCGCAGCCATGATTCGCCTCGTGATCGCGGCCGTGGTGCTCCTGTCGGGCGGTCCGGCCGCCGCCGATCTTTATGTCGGGGCCGGCACCGGAATTCGCGTGCAGAAATACGCCGCCGGAGCTGGCTCGGTGAACACTCCCGTTCACTCATTCGTACTCGGAGCACTTTGGGAGCGCTGGATGTTTTTGGGTGAAGTGTCTCAGGCCCGTTACGAAAGCGGCGCCGGCTCGGTTTACGTTCATCGAAGCGAAACGGGCGCATTGGCGTGGGTACGCCATGCGGTGACGCCGTCTTATTGGTTCAGTTACGTCGCGCTTGGTGGAGGGATTCGAAGCTCGATGGTCGAAACGGGAGTCGCCGGTGCCACCGCTGAAAACCGGGGAGAGAGCGAGGGCGTCGGCGCAGTGGCTCTGGGGTTGCAGAGCCAAGTCGCGAATTCATTCAATTTGGGATTCGAGCTCAGAAGCCTGAGCGAGCTGGAGGCGGGAACCGAGCCGTGGTTCGAAACGATGGCTCGGCTGTTTTATCAGTTTTGACCGGCGGCCTGGCCGGAAACTTTTTGAACGATAGCAGTCTTGATGTCAGGCTGCTTGAGCAGATCTTCACGCGCTTTCTTTGCTTCGTTCAGTGTGCCGTGAAGACCGACACCGACGCGGTACCAGGTCTTTCCGTTTACGTCAGCCGTGAGATAAAAGGCGCTGAAGCCCTTTCCGACGAGGTCTTTTGCATGGCGAGCGGCTTCGGTTTCACTTGCGTACGATGAAACCTGAACCGTGTATTTCCCGACGGCGTCAGCGGCAGCCCGAACCGGCATGCTCGAGGGAACTCGTCCCGTCGTCGTATCGGCCTTCTTTTCGCTCGGC
>DASUEL010000393.1:0-5119 GCA_036275095.1 Bdellovibrionales bacterium | reverse complement strand
TCAAGCTGCAGGACCGCCTTTTCGAAAGCTTGTGTGCCTCCCTCCTCGATGATAAAAGAGGTAAAAAGTGAGAGGTCACCATGTCTATCGCCACCGAGCTTTCAGAATTCCGCCGCCGACTCGATACGCTGAAAGAGCGTACCGAAGAGCTTCGGGGGTATCTTTGACATCGGCTCCAAAGAAAGCCGCCTCAAAGAGCTAGAAAAACAGGTCGCCGACCCGAGTGTTTGGGCGAAACCCGCCGAAATGCAGAAACTCAACAAAGAAAAAACGCTGCTCGAACGCTCGATCAACGAGTGGAACACCCTGCAGACGCGCTTGAACGACACGCCCGTTCTTCTCGACATGGCCGTTGAAGGGCAAGACGAAGCGACGTTCGAAGAAGCCAAGCGCGAAGTGCTCGAAATCGAAAGCTCCCTGGGCCGGCTCGAGCTTCAGAAAATGCTGAGCGGCGAGACCGACCACAACAGCGCGTACCTTTCGATCAACGCGGGCGCCGGCGGCACCGAAGCGTGTGACTGGGCCGACATGCTCTACCGCATGTACATGCGCTACGCCGAAAAGAAGGGTTATAAAGTCGAAGAGCTCGATTCCACCCCCGGCGACGGCGCGGGCATCAAGTCGGCAACGCTCATGATCGACGGCCCCGACGCCTTCGGGTACCTCAAAGCCGAAGTCGGCGTTCATCGCCTCGTGCGCATAAGCCCCTATGACTCGAACGCGCGCCGGCACACGAGCTTTGCGTCGGTGTTCGTATGGCCCGACGTCGAAGACGACATTCAAATCGAGATCAAGGCCGAAGATCTCAAGGTCGACACCTATCGGTCAGGGGGCGCGGGCGGACAGCACGTGAACAAGACCGACTCGGCGGTGCGGATGACGCACATCCCGACCGGCATCGTCGTACAGTGCCAGAACCAGCGCAGCCAGCTTCAAAACCGCGAAAAGGCGCTGAAGATGCTCAAAGCCGCGCTGTATGAGCGCGAGCTCGAAGAGCGCAACAAAGAAAAAGACAAACTCAATGCGACCAAAAAAGCGAACGAGTGGGGGAGCCAGATCCGCTCCTACGTTCTGCATCCGTACCAGCTCGTCAAAGACCATCGCACGGGGCACGAGACCAGCCAGAGCGCCGAGGTTTTGGACGGCGAGCTGGAGGATTTCATCATCTCGTATCTGAAAGCCGGGTCCCAACCCGCATGAAAATGAAAGAGCAGTTCTCCTTTCAGCTCTGGCTGGTTTGGAGATACATCCGCTCCGGCGGGCGTTTTGTCGGCATCACGTCGGTGCTGTCGTTCGTCGGAATGGTTCTGGGCGTCGCGAGCCTAGTCGTCACGATGTCGGCCGTGAGCGGTTTTGAGAGCACGCTTCGCAAAGCCGTCATCGACGTCGCGGGCGACGTGGTCGTCTACCGCGCCGGCGGCCGGCTCGGGCCCGTCGATGAGCTCATGGAGAAAATCAAAGACGCCTCGCCCGACGTCGTGGCGCACACGCCGTTCAGCCATATCGAAGGCGTCGCCGCCGCGAAAGGCAAAACCATCGGCGTGGCTCTTCAAGGCGTCGACCCCGAAACAGTGCACAAGGTGCTCGATCTGCGAAGCCGTATCATCCGCGGCGGGTTCGATCTCTCGGCGACCGAAGACGACGCGTACAATGTGCTCATCGGAAAGGCGCTGGCGGCCAGGCTCGGCCTGGCAATCGGAGATACGGCCCGAATCGTGATTCCTCGCCCTTCAAAAGACAACCCGAACTCGTTTTCGCCGCGCCTTCGCAAGGTGCGTGTCGCGGGTGTGCTCGATCTCGGCAAATACGAATATGACCTGCGCATGGTGATCGGCTCGGCGAAGCTCGCGCAGGAACTCTCGGGCATTCGCGAGATTTTCTCGGGCGTGAAGCTCAAGCTCCAAGACTCGGGCAAGGCCGAGGCCGCGGCGACGCGAATCGCGGCGGCTCTGGGGTATTCATACCTCACGAAAGACTGGACCGAGGTGAACAAGAACCTCTTCGAGGCAATCCGCATCGAGCGGTGGGTGATTTTCATCGTCGTTTCGTTTCTGGTCATCACGGCGAGCTTCAATATTTGCAGCAGCCTTTTCGTGAGCGTGCTCAAACGTTACGGAGACCTCAGCATCATGAAAACGATGGGCGCGACACCTGGTTTTCTGATCCGCCTGTTCAGCCTGCAAGGGATGCTCATCGGCGTGGTCGGCTCGATCACCGGCATGCTCCTGGGCTTGGCGCTTGGTTATGGCCTCGCGCAGACGGCGCTCTTTCAGATTCCGGGTGAGGTCTATAAGCTCGACCGTCTTCCCGTCGAGGCGCGTTTGATCGACTTGACCGCGATCATGACCGTCTCGTTTCTGATTTGTTTTCTCTCAACGCTTGCGCCCGCGCTTCGCGGTTCGCGCCTTCATCCCGTGGATGGGCTCCGCTATGAATAAAGCTCCGGTCTTGCTTCAATCAAAGGGCATCACGAAGGTCTACCAAACCGGCGCGAGCCGCCTGCAGATCCTCAAAGGCATCGACCTCGAGATTCACGAAGGCGAGGCGCTCTCGATCACGGGCGCGTCGGGTGCCGGCAAGAGCACGCTGCTTCATATCTTAGGCACGCTCGACCGGCCGACGACGGGGCAGATGCTTTTTCGCGGTAAAGACCTTGCGCGCATGCCCGAAGACGATCTCGCGCGCTTTCGCAATGCCTCGATCGGCTTCGTGTTCCAGTTCCATCACTTGCTTAAAGAGTTCACGGCGCTCGAAAACGTAATGATGCCGGGCCGGATCGCGGGCCTTTCAGCACGAGAATCGGAGCGCGCCGCGCGCGAGCTCTTGAGTCTCGTAGGTCTCGGCAAACGTCTCAATCATTATCCGAACGAGCTGAGCGGCGGCGAGCAGCAGCGGGTGGCGGTCGCGCGCGCGCTGGTGCGCAAGCCGCAAATTCTTTTGGCCGATGAGCCGACCGGGAACCTCGACACCGCGAATGGACAGTTGATTCAGGAGCTGTTCTTCCAGCTCAAAAAAGAACGCGGCGTTACGCTCGTCGTGGTCACCCACGACGCCACTTTTGCCCGCAAGTTTCCGCGCACAATTGAAATCAAAGACGGCCGGTTCGCAGGCTGATGGTTGCGGCCCTGCTCCTGATCCTCTCCGCGTTTTTGCACGCGGGTTGGAACACGCTCACTAAACTCTCAGACACCAAAGACGCCTTCATCTTTTGGACCCTTCTTCTCTCGTGCGCGATGGTCGGGCTGGTGCTTCTCGTCGGGCCCCAGCCCTGGGAGCTCGGCGACGGGCCGGGGTTTTGGCTCGCGGTAGGCGCCGGAGTTTTCGAGGGCTTTTACCTTATCTCGATGGCTCGCGCTTTGGACCGCCTGCCACTCGCGCAGGCGTATCCCGTCATGCGCGGGGGCGCCATGGTCCTGGTGTGGATGTTCTCGCTCATCGCGGGCCGCGAAGCGATGTCCCCGCTGAGCCTTCTGGGAACGTTTTTGGTCTTCATGGGCATTCAGGTCTCGGGCTGGGGAGGCGCCCAGACCCGCAGCGCCTATCTCAACGACTTGATGTGGCCTTCGCTGGCCGCGGGCTGCATCGCGGGCTATCATGTATTTTACGATGAGGCGCTGCGGTTCAATGCCGATCCGCTCGCGCTTTTCGTCGTGGCGCTTCTCGTTTCGCTTCCGTTTATCTGGGTGCCGAGGCGGGCGCGTTTTGCCGCCGACTCGCGCGATTTGCTCGCTTCATCCAAGGCGAAGCTATTGGCGGCGGCGGCCGCGGCGTCGCTGGGTTTCGTGGGCTTTCTTTACGGAATGAAATGGTCGGGCCCGGGCTATGCGATCACCCTTCGGAACACGTCGATTTTTTTCTCGGTCGGCTTTTCGTTTCTCATTCGCGAAAACGTCTCGCGCTTTCAGATTGCGGGCGCTTTGCTCGTCGGTTTGGGCGCGTTCATTCTGGGGCTGGCGTGAACACACACCCGGAGCAGCTTCGCGTAACACTAAGCGGCGTGAACGGGCCGCGATTTTGACAGCCCTAGACTTTTACGCTACGCTCCCTCCAAGCATTTTTAAGTATTGAAACTCCTTAGGAATTTCTAAATTTGAAGCCGCAGCTGTTGACACTCGTCCGCATCGTCTTTCTCTGGGTTTTTCTCAGCACTTCATTGGGGCTCGGCCACGCGATTCTCTTCGTGACCGAAGCCTACGCACAGACGGGACCGGCCAAGCGGCCGACTCGCAGAACGCAAGCGCCACGCCGGGCGGCTCCCAAGCGTAATACGCGGGCTCAACCGGCGGCTCGTCCGGCGGCTGCGGCTCCCGTTTTGAGCGGAGCGGTCACCAAAATCAATGTGGCCGGAAACAAAAAAATCGAAGCGGATGCCATTCGCGCCCGTATCAAGACGAAGGCGGGCGGCGCGCTCGATGCCGATCAAATTCGCGAAGACGTGCAAAGCATTTTCCGCATGGGTTATTTCTATGACGTCGCGGTCGATCGTTCCGGCACCGAGCTGACGTTCAAAGTCGTCGAGAAGCCGTCGGTCGCTGAAATCAAGTACGAAGGCAACGATGAGGTCAATGACGACGACCTCGCTGAAGCGACGGGGCTCAAGCCGTACGAAATCCTCGACATGAACAAGATTCGCGAAGCCACCGAGAAGATGGCCAAGCTGTATGAAGACAAAGGCTACTTCCTCGCGCGCATCACTCACGAAATCAAAGACCTGCAGCCGGGCGAGACTGTCGAGCTTCGCTTCAACATCGAAGAGAACGACAAGGTCAAAGTCAAAAAAATCACGTTTCTCGGAAACCGCCACCTTCAAGACGGCGCTCTGAAATCGCGCATGGGCACGCAAGAGGGCGGCTTTTTCAGTTTCCTGTCGGGTTCAGGCTCGTACAAGCAAGAGACCTTCGATCGCGACGTTCAGCTGTTGCAGTATCTCTACTTCAACGAAGGCTACGTCCAGGTGAAGGTCGACCGCCCGCAGGTCTACGTAACACCCGACAAAAAGAGCGTGTACATCACGATTCGCGTCGAAGAGGGCGACCAATTCTCGGTCGGCCAAGTCGACTTCGCGGGCGATCTGCTCTTCACGAAAGAGGAGCTCTTTGAAGGCACCGAGATTCTGCAC
>DASUEL010000392.1:0-4625 GCA_036275095.1 Bdellovibrionales bacterium | reverse complement strand
TTGGTAGAAATTCGCCCTATGCCGCAAACTCATGAAGAACTCCGTCTTAATCGCTATATCGCCCTCTGTGGAATCGCCAGCCGCCGCCGCGCCGATGAACTCATCGAATCCGGCAAGGTGATGGTCAACGGACGTAAGGTGTACGAGCTCGGCGTGCGGATCAACCCGCAGACCGACCGCGTGACGGTTCAGGGCAAACCGATCAAACAAGAGAACGCCAAGATCTACATCCTGTTCAACAAACCGAAAAACATTCTCACGTCGATGTCAGATCCCACCGATCGGCCGACCGTAGGCGACTTCTTCAAGCGCGTTCCGTACCGCGTGTTTCCGGTCGGCCGCCTCGACTGGGATAGCGAAGGCCTTCTGCTTCTAACGAACGATGGCGACTTCGCGTACAAAATCAGCCATCCGACGAGCCAAGTGCCGAAAACGTATCTCGTGAAAGTGAACGGCCGCCCCACCGACGAGCAGCTCGAGCGCCTCAAACGCGGCGTGAGCACGGCCGTCGGCCGTGTGCGCGCGCTTGACGTTCAGCGTATCCGCCGCGGCGACAGCGACAATTATGACTGGCTCCGCATCGTGATCGACGAAGGCCGCAATCGCCAGGTCCGTCGGATGTTCGAAAAGCTCGGCTTCGACGTGATGAAACTCCAACGCGTCGGCATCGGAGATCTCGCGCTCGGCCGCATCAAAAAAGGCGAGTTCCGCGTGTTGGATCCGAAAGAAGCCCAAAAAGCCTTGCGCTCGAAAATCAAGTATCAGTGATTCAGCGGAGCCGCGCTGATCGCGGCTTCCAGCCTGGCTTCGCCCGCCCCAGTGGTTGCAAATCACTCCACCAATTACAGCCCCACTGTTTAGAATTTCCCGAGACCGGCCCGACCGGCTTGCTCTACCTTTTGAATAGCACTTCGAAAGGGAGGACAAATGCAACTTCGAGAGCTGAATGATCAAGAAATGGAACAACTAGCTGGCGGCGACTTCGGCTGGGCCTGGAATACGATTCAGTATTACATCCTGGGCACCTACCGCACGCTGCCGTTGATTTTGTTTTACGACCCGTGGTCGACGACGGTCGAGACGGGCGACTGCAGCCAAGGCTACCCCTGCGGTTGAGATCGTGGCTACAGCAGCGTCGGCGCCAGTCCGGCGCCGATGCCGCCGCTGCACTTGATTACGTGGCGCCAGTAAATTGGTCCTAATTTAGAAGATATTGGTTCCAGCGGGTAACCAGCGCCACCCATGTAACCGCTTAAGTTTTGTATACTGTCCGATTATTAAGCGGCAGGTTAACATATGCTGCCAAAGGAGCTGGTCTAAACATTGCTTGTTTAGAAACAGTGAACTGAGAAACTGGGGGATCGCGACAGGACGTCGCTTGAAACGTCAAATCCCAAGGAGGGGGCTCTCATGGTACGAACCGCAGGTTTGTTCTTACTCATTTTACTCACATTGATTTTCGCGCAACCCAGCCACGCGATTCCCGGCAAGAAGCGGCCGCGACCAACTCCGGCGCCGTCGCCCACGCCCGCCCCAACCCCGTCTCCTACGCCGGCACCGACGCCGATGCCGACGCCAGCCCCGACCCCAACACCCATACCGGTTCCGCCACCGCCTGGCGCCCAGCTGCCAGAGCCGCCGCGGGCCTATGTTGACGACGCCTATCCCGCGGTGACCGGCCGCTCGATCGCGGTCGCCGCCGGCGGCGATTTTCAAGGCGCTCTGAACGCGGCTCTCCCCGGCGACGAGATCGTTCTCCAAGCCGGCGCAACCTACACTGGCAACTTCGTATTGCCTTTGAAATCGGGCTCTTCGTACATCGTCATTCGCGGCTCGAGCTCGGGCCAGCTCCCGCCCCGCGGAACGCGCGTGAATCCCGCGTTGCACGCGGCAAGCATGCCGAAGATCATCAGCCCCAACGTTTCGCCCGCGCTCAGCACCGCCGACGGCGCCCATCACTTCCGCCTCGTCGGGCTCGAGCTCGGTTACGCGACGGGAGTTTCGACGAACTACGGAATTCTCGCGATCGGCAGCTCCTCAGCGACTTCATTCGCGCAAGTCGCGCGCAACGTGCACGTGGATCGCTGCTATATCCGCGGCAACCCGGCCACACACGCGAAACGCGGCATCGAGCTCAACAGCGCCGACTCGGCCGTGACCGACTCTCATGTTTCGGAAATTCACGGGTGGGGACAAGACACCCAGGCGATCGCGGTCTTCAACGGACCCGGCCCGTTCAAGATCGTGAACAACTATCTCGAGGCCGCGGGTGAAAACGTGCTATTCGGCGGCGCCGATCCCGCAATCAGCAACCTCGTGCCTTCGGATATCGAATTCCGGGGCAACCATTTGTTCAAGCCGCTCTCTTGGCGCCAGTCCATCAACGGCCAGGGACCGTACCTCGTGAAAAACTCGTTTGAGCTTAAGAACGCCCAGCGCATCCTCATCGATCGCAACGTTATCGAAAACAACTGGCTGAACGGGCAAACAGGCTACGCGGTCCTTTTCACCGTGCGCAACCAAGATGGCGGCTGCCCCTGGTGCGTGGTTCAGGATGTCGCCATGACCAACAACATCGTGAAGAATACCGGCAGCGGCATCAACATTCTCGGAACGGACAATATTTTTCCAAGCCAGGATACGCGGCGTCTTCTCATTCAGAACAATCTGTTGGATAACGTCGACGGCTCGGTTTACGGCGGCTCCGGAGTGTGCTTTCAGGTGCTCGCCAAGGGTCTCAGCGACACGATCGTCAACCACAACACCTGCCGCCAATCAGGCTCGATCATTTCGGCGGCGAATTACAATTCGGGCTCGCCTGATAGGACGTACAACTTCGTATTCACGAACAACCTGGTAAACCACAACGACTACGGCATTTTCGGCGACAGCGTGGGCTATGGAACGGGCGCGATCACGACGTACTTCCCAGAAGGAGTTTTCGCACGAAACATCATGGTGCGAACAAAGGGCGCGCCCAGCACGAGCCAGTATCCCTCGTGCACGCTCTACCCTGATACGTCCGGCGCCTCGTTCATATTAGCTGATACGGCTGCGCAAGCTGAAGCCGCGAAAGCGTCCGGCGCGACTGACGGCAGCGACATCGGAGCCAACGCCGCGGCTTTGCCCTGAGAATCCTCTCGCGCGGGCTTCACCGCCCGCGCTCTGGCATCCGGTCGCGGTAGAAATTATTCGTCAGTCGTTGGAGTCAGAGAAGTGCCCTTGCCTTTGGGCATTGTTTCGAACTCTTTGAGGTCAGGGTCGACCGGCAGGCCGGGTCCGGGCTGCCCCTGATCCTGTGAAATCTGTTTCGCCTGGCGCTCCTCGAATTCTTTCTTTGCCTTCGCGCGCTCAACGGCCTGCTGGGTGCGGCGCTTTTCGGTGTACGTTTTCGAGTAAGCCTTCATCTCATTGTCGAAGGCGCTTCGCTTTTCACGAAGATAGGCTTCGAAGTCGGCCCGCTTTTGCCGCGTTTCACTTTCGAACTCTTTGCGATTGTCGCGCTCTTCGTCGAAATATTCGCGGCGGCGGGCATCCTGCTCGTTGGTGTATTTAGTGCGTTCTTCCGAGTTCGGCTTACCCGAGAAAAAATTTTCGCGTTTCTGTTTCTGAAGCGTCAGAAAGTCTTCGCGGCGTTTTTTTTCGGCCTTATTATAGTCTTCCCGCGTCTTACGCTCCTGTTTGTCGAACTTCTCGCGTCGCTTGCGAACGGCATCGTTGAATTTCGCCCAGACTTCATGCGGCGCTTTCGTGTAATCAGCCGTGAGACCGAGGGTGAACGCCAGCTCGTCATTTTCGGTTTGAACGTCTTCGGGCACGTCTTTGCGAAGCTCCTGCAGATCGGAGCGATCCTTCGTGAGCCTGACCTCGTCTTCGAGATCGGTCGTCGCCGCGGGCTCGTTTTCTTTATCACCCGAAGAGCAAGCCTGACCTATTCCCAAGGCGAGAATGGCCGCCAGAATGAGCGAACGTCGTTGAGACCGGCCGTGAGTCATGATTAGATGATAGACAAGCAACGGGACAAAAACAATGGAACAGACCCTTAACATGACCAAGAAGAGCAGCCTGGACCGCTTCCGTAGCGCGCTCGGCCGCGGGCTCGTGGTCGACCGCAAGTTCCAGCTGAAGTACACGTCTTTGGTTGTGGCGTCCGTCTTGATCTCGATGCTTCCGATCGGCGCGCTCACGCTTTATTTTCTCAATCAGAACTACAACATCTTCATGGATCTAGCTCTCAGCTACTCGCCCAACCTACTGCCGCATCTCGAGCGCGAGCGCATATGGATCAACGGCCTGGTCGGCACCACGACCATCGGCATGTCGATTTTCTTCGCATTCTACGGGTTGCGCGTCACCGGCCGTCTCGTGACGCCCCTACTGATCTTGAAGGAGCAAATTAAAAACCTCGCGCGCGGCCACTGGGACACGCCCCAAATTCGCGTGCGCGACACCGACGAGTTTCACGAACTGGTTGACGCCTACCAGTACTTCTACAAAACCCTCCAACACGAAACGAAGCTCGAGATCGAGCAGCTCGAGAAGGTTCTGCCCGACGTGACGAGCGAACATTCACGCGCGATTCTGCGCGAAATCATTCAAGACAAAACCAAGCGCCTAGGCCGGCA
>DASUEL010000391.1:0-8886 GCA_036275095.1 Bdellovibrionales bacterium | reverse complement strand
ACTCGGTTTCGACCATCCCGGGCTCAATGTTGGTCACGCGAATCGGAGTGCCCAAGAGATCGAAACGCAGCTCTTCGCTCAGCGCTCGCACCGCGAATTTCGTCGCGCAGTACACGGCCCCACGGGGATAAACCCAGCGCCCGGCCACGGAGCCGACGTTGACGATGTGGCCCCGGCCCTGCTTGAGCATGCCCGGCAGTACGAGCCGGGTCAGGTACAAAAGCCCTTTGATGTTGACGTCGATCATCTCATCCCAATGGGCAGGATCCGCGTCTTGCACCAGATCGAGACCCTTCGCGAGGCCCGCATTGTTGACGAGTATGTCGAGGCCTTCGAAGAGCCGGCTATGTTCGCGAAAGGCGCGCTCGCAGGCAGCGCGATCCGAAACATCAAGGGCGAGCGTGTCGAACAAGCCTGTGGCTGCGAGCTCGCGGCTGAGCTCGGCCAACCGATCGGCCCTCCGGCCCACGGCGACGACGTGAACGCCCGCCCGTGCGAGCTTTTCAGCTGTCGCGCGGCCGATTCCCGCTGTCGCTCCCGTGATTAAGGCCTTCTTCATCGCTCCTCCGGCAAGCGACAAGGATAGGCATGTTTGATTAAAAGCGTCAACCCGTGGGCAGGCGCGAAAGGATGCTTGTCAGGCGCGCGCAAGCCACCGAGAATAGCGCGCATGAAATACTGGCTTCTGAAATCCGAGCCCGAGTCGTACTCGATCGACGACATGAAACGCGACGGTACGACCACCTGGGATGGCGTACGCAACTATCAAGCGCGCAACTACATGTGGAAGGAAATGGCGACCGGCGATCTTGCGCTCTTTTACCACTCCAACGCCGAGCCCTCCGGCGCCGTCGGCGTCGTCGAAGTCGCGGGCCCAGCCGGCCCCGACGAAAGCGCGTGGAACCATAAAAGCCCGTATTTCGATCCCGACAGCAAACGAGAAAACCCGAGGTGGTATTGCGTACCGGTGAAGTTCAAATCGAAGCTCAAGCGCATCGTCACTCTCGACGAAATCAAAAAAAACAAGACGCTGGCCTCAATGGTGCTCGTTCGCCCGGGCACGCGCCTCTCGGTTCAGCCCGTCACCGAGGCCGAGTTCAAGACGATCCTGAAAATGAGCGAAGCCTGACTCGCGCATTCAGATTCGCCGACTCCCTTTGTGCAATTGTAGCTTTCCATTCGTAATCCATTGCGAGGCCCTGCCGCCTTTGACGCATTCGCGAGTTTGGTCTATTTAGAGCTTATGGCGACGAACGTAAAAGTGTACACGACCGAATACTGCCCCTTCTGCCTGAGGGCGAAGAAGCTCCTCACCGAAAGAGGGATACCCTTCGAGGAGATCAACCTCGAAGGCAAACCGGACGAACTGGCCGCGCTCAAAGCGCGCACCGGCTTTCGAACGGTTCCGCAAATTTTCATTAAAGATCATTTGATCGGCGGCTACACCGACCTCGCGGCGCTCGATCAAGCCGGCAAACTCGACGACATGGTGAAGTGAGCGCTTCTTATGCGCGCAAAAACGTGCGCGCGGTCATTCGCTGGGGCTGCTCGAAGAATTTGCGTACGGCCGCGGCCGCCTCATTGAGCGTCTTGGCGGTCATGACGGCTGCATACAGACTGTTGCCGAACTCGAGCCAAACGCTTCCGGTCCGCACGAAAAATTGAAGCTGCCGAAGGGCCAGCGCTTCACGCTCCTCCTCTTTGAACGACTCGATCAAAAACAAAAGCGCCCGGCCGTGCTCGGCGCCTTCTTCCTCGGGCGCGCGGGGAGCCGGGCCTTCACGGCCCGACGGCGGAGCAAATCCCAGGGTCTCTCCGACCTGCCAGAGCAGCCACGGCCGGGCGGTCATCGCACGCCCCACCATCGACATGTCACAGCCGGTCTGCTCGAGCATTTCGAGCGCGTCGTCGGCGGTTTGAATATCGCCGTTTCCGATCACGGGTATCCGGACGGCTTCACGTACCGTCTTGATTTGCGGCCAGCGGGCGAACCCGCGCCGCTTCTCGCCCGCAAGACGCGGATGGAGTGTGATCCACGACGCGCCGGCGTCTTGCAGGCCATGAACGAAGCGAAGCAAGTAATCCTGGTCGTCCTGCAAACCCGCGCGCAGCTTCACCGAGACCGGCGTGCGCGCGGCTTTCACCGTCATGTGTACGACCTCGGCCGCGTAGGCCGCGTCACCCATGAGGGCCACCCCATAGTTATGTTTGAGCGCTTTCTTTACGGGACAACCCATGTTGATGTCGATGCCGGCGGCGCCCCAGTCCTCGAGTTTTCGCACAGACGGCGCGATGAACTTCTCCTCGTTTCCGAGAATCTGAGGAACGACGTCCGTCTCGTCCGCGTCACGGCGGGTTTCAGCCTTCGTGCTCAAATTTTCGTTGGGAAGCCTACGGCTGTTGAGCATCTCGGTGGGCCAGATCGTGCGCGCTCCTTGCGGGAGATACGAGCGCACGAGCCTCCGAAGGTGCTTATGCGAAAGCCCCACCATCGGTGCCAAACAAACCGGAAAATTGACGGTGCCGCCAAGAATGGGGCGGCCGAGACCGAGCGCGCTCATATGTAGTTCGAATCTAATATGAACGCGCCGGTTTGGGTAGCCGGACGACCGCGATTCTCGGGCGCCCGATCACGATTCGGCGGCTTATTGCACGTCGATCGTCTTATTGTGAATGGCCCAGCTCGCGGCCTGCGGGTCGGCGACCTCGTTCGATACGAACGCGGCCTGCATCGTCCAGCGGCCCTTATCGCCGGCCGCGGCCTCCCACTTCAGCACGTTGTTCAGCTTTTCGCGCACTTGCCCGCGCGGGTCGACCCAGCGGACGGCGATGCGGTTACCGAGCGGGAGCACCTTGGCCTCGATCACGCTGCCTGATTGCGCGATCCCGTCGATCAGGCTGATCTCGCGCAGGAAGTTGCGCCACATGTTCTCGAGACAGACCGAGCAGAACTTGTGCGACTTCATGTCACGCATGAGGCAGAAGCTCTCGGTCGGGCGATAACCGACCATCTGGTTGCCCTGATTGTACGTCGCGAACGCGCCCGTGAGCGGCGTATCCATCGGAAACCCGTCGGGCAACGCGTACAGCGCGACTTTCGAGATGATGTTGTTGCCGTCCTTTTTCAGCTCTTGAAAGACGAGCCGCTGCTCGCCGGCCTGAACCGGAAGCTCGACGCGATAAAAATTGCGGTCATAATTGAAATTGCCGTCGAAAGCGATTCGCTGGCCGTTCACGAAGAGCGCCACGTCCTCTTTCGAATCCATCCCGAGGCTCGAGAAGTCGATGAAGAGCCGGCGAAAGCCTTGCGGAACGCGAACGCCTACCTCGAGCGGAGCTTTGCCGAGGTTTTGCCAGGGCGCCACGTAATAGAGCAGCTCGGCTTTATGAACCTGAAGCTGCCCGCGCACCCAGTGCATCCAAGGAACCTGCGCCGAGCGGCTGTGGTTCGCGCCGCTGTAGACTTGTCCGCCGTCGTATTCTTCGCCGACCCGGCCGAAGTTGTGGCCGAGCTCATGGCGAAGCACGGTGGTCAGATTGAGCGGAGCCGAGGTCGTAATAGCGAATTGACCGCCAAGGCCGCCATAGAACGGGTCGTTTGCGACGAGAATCGGGTAATCAACGTCGGGCGCAAGCCTTGAAGCACGCTCAGCATCGTACGGCGAGCCGGGCATGACCGCCTGGCGCGTGGTCGGATGGCGATAGAGTTTCAGCGCCGTGTTTTTCGGGCGGCCGTCGCCGATTCCGGACTCCGCCGAGGGCACGAAAACCGCGTGCACGTTGAAGAGCGGAAGGTAGGTTGCAAACGTGTCTTGCCCGAATAGGTCCTGAGTGATCTTTTTTGCGTCGTCGAAAAATTTCGCCTTTTGGGCCGCCGTATAGCCATCGCCGACGATCGTGAGATCGATGCGGTTTTGGCTGGGGCCCTGATTGACGAGGGTCACGACTTCAGCGCCCGGCCAACTCTGGCCCGCGCCCTGGAAAGGTTCAAAACGGCTCGAGCAATCCAAGTGCAGCCGCCCGATCTCGTTCAAATGGCCTTCGGCGATGAGCCTGGGGCCCAAGTCGGAGCCGCAGAGGCTGAGATCGCGGATCGATTTTTGACCGACGATGCGGCCGCGCTCATCGACGATGTTCGCGCGCATCGTTTCGGCCTGAGCCGCCGCTCCCGCGAGCGCCGTTACCGATGCAACGATTAGTAATACGAAATGCTGAATGCGTTTGAAAGTCATGAACCCTCCTCGAGAAACGTGCGCCCTCCTCATACTCCGATTCCCAGACCTTGGCCACAGGCTAAAACTGACTGACGCGACGTCAAAATATTCCCAGTGACGACATGATGACACCGGAAATCGGGGGGCGGCGCTCGGCTCTCAGGCCTCAGTGATCGGGAAACCGGGTGCGCGGGCTGCAATCGGGCTCGGGGCGCGGGGTTGGTGTCTATGGAATCTGCAGGATCCCGAATTCAACCAGGATTTCGACAGCACGCCTAAGCTCTTGAAAGCAGGAGTTAAAACGGCGCGCTCTAAGTTTTTCTAATACCTCGTGCACACGATGTGAGCAAAAGGCTCATCTCATCGGCCCATTAGTGTGCCGAAAATTGGCTCCGATCTTGCTTTACAAAGCTCTTGTGTGAAAGGGGACACGTTCATGAATCAAAATCAGACCAGACTCGACCGAAGAAAAACGCTCCGCACGCCGAGCCCGCGGACGCAGGCGCTCCCGAATCTATATTCGGTGGCCGCCAACGAGTTTGCTCTGATTCTCGTCCTCGCCTTCAGCTTTTTGATTTTTCAGCTCAGCTGATCAATACCTGAAAAGCCACTCTAGATACGTCGACACGTTCCGGGCCCCCCGCTCGAACGGGTCTTCAACCTCGGTCGTCAGCACCCAGCCCCTCCCGAGTCTCCGCCGCACGCCAATGGCGCCGAGATCGCGATCCTCGTTCAAGCCCACATTCAGTGACGTCCCTTCTTGAAGGCGCACTTTCGCCGTCACCATTTTCGACTGCGGATCGTAGCCCACGCTCTCCACCGGCGTCGAAGCCAGGTAGTAAAGCGAGTAGTACCCGAGCACGCCGTCTTTGAGCGCGCCTTCGAGGTTCGCCACCGAGCTTTTCTGATCGGAGTCGAGCTCGTTGATGGGCCGCCCGAACACGAGTGTCGCGATCAGCTGTCGCCGCGGCAGCGGAGGCGTGCTTTCGATATCGATGCGGGGCTTGTTGAGCGGCCCACTCACGACGATATAAACGGTGTAATCGGTGTACTTCACTTGCGCGCGGCCGTCGATCAGGTCTTCCTCCTCTTTCGGGTTGAACGTCAGCCGCAGCTCGGTCAGCTGGGCATCGCGCCTGAACAGAATTACGGGGAACCGCGAAACCGTCACGGTCCCCGTCATCGCCTCCTTCTTCGAGACATTCAAATCGACATGAATCGGAATCGGCTGGCTCGCGAGGTTCGAAACGAGCTCCACGGGCCGCTCGGACTTCACCTTGATCGCGTAGTCGAACGCCGACGGCTTCGGTTTCGCGGGCGTATCGTCGCCTGGGCCGTTGCGCCTGATGCGCGAATCCGGCACGAGATGCGGCGGCGAGCGCAGATCGGCCCACTCCACGCGGGGCAAGATCAAACGCACCGACTCGATCACGGCCTGTAGAGCGAGCTTCGGCTTGAAAGGCTTCAGCCCGAGCTCGAACATGCCGTTTCCGCGGGTCTCGAACTTTTGCGTCTCGGAACGAAGCCCCGTGCGCCAAGTGAACGGAAGAGTCCCGCCATCGGTTCGAATGCGTCCCTCTTTGACCTCAACCGTTATGTTACCCTTGAGCGCGTTGAGCGGCGCTGGAATCGCGAATTCGGTTCGCCCGAGGTCGCGCACGAGGCTCTCGAACGCGAAGATATCGAGGTTGAAATCGACCTTCGTGTCGAGCGCGCCGAACTCCGGAAGCCGCGACGCCAGAAAATCGAATTTCGCCGAGGCCTCCCCTTGCGCGCGAAACGCGTCGGTCTCGACCAGTAGCAGCCGTGCGAGCACGTCGCCCTTGAACGGCTTCTTCAGGTCGGGCGGAAACGGATGTTCGGCGCGCGCCCGCACGGCCAGCCCGACGGTGTCAGGCACGGGCACGTTGAGGCGGATCCTCATGAGACGCGGGTTCACCGGCACGCGGAACGGGCAGCTCACTTCGTAGAACCCACTCCAGCGAACGGCGACCGTGCAAGGGTCCTCTTTGCGTACTTGCACCAGGTTGCGCTTCTGCCGAACGTCGCCCGAGACCCGCCCGCGCACGCCCACGTCATCAAGCTCGCCGTTCCAGTCGACGTGCGCGCGCAAAGTTTTGCGGTTGGAATAGGCCGCGTTCAGCACGAACTTGGGGTAATCGCTCTCGGATTTACTCAGCCATTTGATATCGGCTTTCAAGCCAGGCCCTTCGACTCCGGCTTCGGCTTTCGAGCGCCATGGAGACGCAAAGAGCTCGCGCCCGCTCACGAGCTGCCCGGCCGCCGAAAACTTCAGGTTGGCTTTCGCGAGCCCGCCCGAGCCCGAGAACTCGAGCTTGAGCTCGTCGCCGCCGGCCGCAACCGCGCGGGCTTGGGCGCTCAGCTCTTCGTTTTCTAAATGATATTTGAACGACGCCACGTCGGCCGCGACCTTCTCCCACGTCATGTTTCGAACGTAGCGCAAATAATTCGTCTCCGATTTGGGCCTAGCTTCGTCCGAAGGCGGGCCGGCCCAGAGCTCGATGTCACCACCCTCCGCCTTCAGAAGCTTGAGGTGATTGAGGCGAAACGGATACAGCGTCAGCGTCACATCGAGCTCGAATGCCTCAAAACAAGCGCGTACCGACTTCGGAATCTCGAAGCACGGTTTCGTCAAACCGAGTCTCAGCCGCTTCACGAAGAGGCTCTTTGATTCGACGTCAACGGAGCGCGAATCCGACTCGAGCGTCATTCCGAAGCGCGGGAGAAGCTCCATCACGCGGCCGAGATTGCGCTCGTTCACGAGCAGCTCAGGAACGCTCAAGAATAAGAGCGGCAGCCCGATGACGAGCGCGACGAGAACGGCGAAAAGCCACAAAGCGAATCGCTTCAAAACTCCTCCCCGTACGCGAGATAAAACTGCCAATGTGAGAGGCCTTGCGGCGTCTCCGGCTGCGCGTTCGCCACATTGCCGTGCGCGACGTTGAAGCGGAATACGCCGATAGGCGAGCTCCAACGAAGTCCGAGGCCCGGCGACCAGTAAACTTCGTTCTGAAGCGTCCACGAATTGGACCCAAGTTGACCGGCGTCGACGAACAAGTACGGCTGCAAATTTTGCGGCAATAGGCCCGTGCTGCGTGCCTCGAGACCCACAAAGCCCATCGTCAAAGCGCCGACGCCGTGAAACGGAAGCTCCTGCCGCCCGAAACCGCGGAGGTTCGAGAGACCGCCCAAGAAGTATCGGAACTGGGCCGGAAGCTCGGTCACGATCTGGCCCACGCTTTCAGCGGCCGTCGTCGCGAACCCGAAGCGCCCGCCGAGCACGAGAAGCGGCGGCTCGAAGCTCGCGAAGTTCACCAGCCACTGGCCGTCGAGCCTGAACTGATGGGCGTTCACGCGCGCGTTTCCGTGACTGAGAACGTGACCGGTCCGCAAGTTCAAGCGCATGCCCGAGACCGGCTCGTTGCGGTTGAACTCGAAGTCGTGGCTCATGCCCTCGATATCGCTCGTCAAGAGGAGCAAGCGGCTGAAGCCGGGCCCCACGCCTTCTAGAAGGCGCGTTTCTTCGAGCGTTGGGCCCACGCCCGCGCGAATAAACCAGCTGTCGGTATCCATCTCGTAGGTAGGAATGAAATGGCCGGCCACGTTCAACAACTCGTACTTCGGCTCGTCTTCGCGGCGGACGGTCACTTTCGGCAGCAGATAAAACCGCGAGACTTGCGGAAGCAGATACCATTTCATCGTGCTCTCGATTTTCTGTTCGCGGAGTGAGGCGACCGCCATCACGTCGACCGACGACGACATTCGAAAAAGCCTCGAGTGCCGCCATCCTCCGCGCACGCGAAAGCCGTCTTCGGTGTTGAAACCGAAGCCGAAGCTGAACGCCCGCGGAAGGCCCGGGGTCACCTTCTGCTCGATGAACACGCCTTGCTCGCGGCAGTCGACTTCGAACCGGACCGCCTGCACGATGCCTTCGCTCAAAATTCGCCGTTCGGTCAGCGCGAGCTCGCGCTCATCATAGAGGCGGCCGAGCTGAAAGGCATCGTACCGCCGCAAAACCCCCGGCGGGAGCAGCGAAGGCTCCTCGAGCACGGCCGCGACCGGAAGCGCACGCCCCTCTTCGACCTCCACAACCACGGCTCCGGTATCGGGGTTGGCGCGCGAACGTACTTGCGGGCATGCGAAGCCATGTTCACCGAGCTTCTTCTTCACCCAGGCCTCGAGCTCGTTGAGCCGCGCGGGCGTAAGAATTTGGCCTGTGATGCCACGTCTGCGTGTGATGTCGAGCGGCTCGGGCTCGCCGCTTGCCGTGATCTTCGAAATGCGTGTCGGTTCGTTCACGGTGACATAAAGTATCTCGCCGCGGCTTTCGAACTCGGCACGGTGGTAGCCGCGCGCCTGCAAAAACGACCGAAGCTGAAACTTGGCCTGATTGTGGGGAACGTTTCGCCAGCCTTCGCGGTCATCGCCGCAGACCAACCGTTTTTCCAAATCATCGAGCGCGGGCGAGACCGGTTCGCTTGCGACGACGCCACGGCACAGCGTGACGTCTTCGGCAACGGCAAGCCGAGGGCCATTGAGCACCGCAAGCATGAGAAAAATTACGAGACGCAGCGACATGTGAGTACACGATTTATCGGACGAGTTCCGAAGTGTTAAGCCGCGCGAAACAGTTTGCAAAAAAACACATACT
>DASUEL010000390.1:0-6834 GCA_036275095.1 Bdellovibrionales bacterium | reverse complement strand
GGCGGTGCAGCATTTCGTGATGTTGCAGTACCCGATGCCGTGCTTCTCCTTGAGCGCAGGAACGCGGTCGGCCACGTCCAGCGGGTGCATCTCGAGCGCCGCGGCGTAGACGAGGAAGCGCGGCCCGATGAACTGCTCGTGCTTCTCGTGGTCGCGCAGGACGTGACACACGTCCTGGCAGAGGAAGCACTCGATGCACTTGCGGAACTCCTGCACCCGGTCGGCGTCCTCCTGCTGCATCTTCCAGGTGCCGTCGGCGTTGTCGGGCTTTCGGGGCTTGAACGCCTTGATCTTCTTCTTGACCTCGTAGTTCCACGACACGTCGGTGACGAGGTCCTTCGTGTGCGGGAACGCGCGCATCGGCTCGACGATGATCGGGTTGTCGGTCGGCAGGTCGGTGACGCGGGTCATGCACATGAGCTTGGGCATGCCGTTGATCTCAGCCGAACATGAACCGCACTTGCCGGCTTTGCAGTTCCAGCGCACGGCCAAGTCGTTCATGCTTTCGGCTTGAATCTGGTGAACGGCGTCGAGGACGACCATCCCTTCGGTGATCGTGGTGGTGACCTCTTTGAAGCCGCCGCCCTCTTTGTCGCCGCGCCAGACTTTGAATGTGACCTGTTTGCCTTCTTTGTTCGATTCGCTCATGGGTGCCTCACGTCTTCTGCTGCTCGATGATCTCTTTCAAATCGGGGCGCAACTCTTTAACCGGCTCGCGCACGAGCTGCATTTGCCCGTCCGAGCCTTTGCGAACGACTAAATTAAATTTACCGTACTCATCACTCTTGTTGGGATAATCTTCGCGGAAATGACCGCCGCGGCTCTCTTTACGCTCGATCGCACAGCGGGTGATCGCCTCCGACACCGTCAAAAGATTGCGCAGATCAAGCGCCGTATGCCAGCCGCCGTTGTACTCGCGGTTGCCGGGAGCGGCGGCGCGGGTGGCGCGGGCCTTGAGCTTGCCGAGCTCCTCAGCCGCTCTCATCATTTCGCCCTCATTTCGCACGATTCCGACGTTTGCTTGCATCAGATCTTGAAGGTCGTACTGAATTTGGTAGGGGCTCTCGGCATCACGTTGCCCCTGGCGCTCGAGCGGCGCCAGGGCCTCTTGAGCCAGACGTTCGGCTTGAGCCGCATCGACGCGGACATTGCCGTTTTCTTTGGCGAACTTCGCGGCGAACTCGCCTGCGCGCTTTCCGAACACGACGAGGTCCGAGAGCGAGTTGCCGCCGAGACGGTTCGCGCCGTGAAGGCCCGCCGCCACCTCACCTGCCGCGAACAAACCCGGCACGGTGGTCATCTGCGTGTCGCCGTCAACCCGCACGCCACCCATGATGTAGTGGGTGGTGGGGCCGACTTCCATCGGCACCTTGGTGATGTCGATGTCGGCCAGCTGCTTGAACTGGTGGTACATGCTCGGGAGCTTCTTTTTGATGTGCTCCTCGGAGTTGGAGATTTTCTCTTTGATCCAGGCGATATCCAGGAAAACGCCGCCATGGGGGCTGCCCCGGCCCGCCTTGACTTCGCGGTTGATGCAACGGGCGACGTGGTCACGCGTGAGAAGCTCAGGCGGACGGCGGGCGCTCTTGTCACCCTGAACGTAACGCCAGCCCTCTTCGGGGTTGTCGGCGGTTTGGGGTTTGTAGTTGTCGGGAATGTCGTTGAACATGAAGCGCTCGCCCTTGTTGTTCTTGAGCACTCCGCCCTCCCCGCGCACGCCTTCGGTGACGAGGATGCCGCGAACCGACGGCGGCCACACCATGCCGGTGGGATGAAACTGCACGAACTCCATGTCGAGAAGATCGGCGCCCGCGTGGTACGCGAGCGACTGTCCGTCACCGGTGTACTCCCAGCTGTTCGAAGTGATCTTGAACGCGCGGCCGACGCCGCCCGTGGCGAGCACGATGGCCTTTGCTTGCCACAAATGAAAGCGGCCCAGCTCGCGATCGTAACCGATCGCGCCAGATACGCGATCGCCGTCTTTGAGAAGACCGATGATCGTGTTCTCCATGTAGACTTGAATGCCTTGATGAATGCCGTGGTCTTGAAGTGTGCGGATCATTTCGAGGCCCGTGCGGTCGCCGACGTGGGCAAGCCGCGGGTAACGATGGCCGCCGAAGTTACGCTGCAAAATTCGGCCGTCTTTGGTGCGGTCGAAAACGGCGCCCCACGCCTCGAGCTCGCGCACGCGTTCGGGCGCTTCTTTGGCGTGCAGCTCGGCCATGCGCCAATTGTTGAGGTACTGGCCTCCGCGCATCGTATCGGCGAAGTGAACCTTCCAGCTGTCGCGATCGTCGACGTTGGCCATGGCCGCGGCCATTCCGCCCTCGGCCATCACGGTGTGGGCTTTGCCCAGAAGCGATTTGCAAATAAGACCGACCGACACACCCGCCGCCGACGCTTCGATCGCGGCCCGAAGGCCCGCGCCGCCCGCGCCGATGACGATGACATCATGAGTGTGCGTTGTGTATCCGACCGCCATTACAAGATCCTCCAATCGGTCCAGTAGCCGTACGAGAGCATGCGAACGTAAATGTCAGTGAACAAAACCCAGAAGAGGCTGATCCACGCGTAAACGGGATGCCACTTGTTGAGGCAGCTCACGCAGCTCCAGGCCTGCTTCTGAACGGGCCGGCGCGAGAACTGGTTCACGTACCCGCCCACGAGGTGGCGGAGCGAGTGGCAGCTGAACGTGTAGAGACCCAAGAAGACCACGTTGAGCGAGATGATGATCGTGCCAAGACCGATGCCGAAGACCTCTTGGCCCGTGGCCGGGTCATGGAACCACATCGCCTTCCAGGCGTCGTGCCCGAGGAAGAAAATGAAGATCAGCGCGAAGTAGAGAAAGTAACGGTGGATGTTTTGAATGATGAGCGGAAACCAGTTTTCGCCGAGATAGCTTTTGCGCGGCTCACCGACAGCACAACCCGGTGGATCGCCCCAAAACGCTTTGTAGTACGCGCCACGATAGTAGTAGCACGTGAAACGAAAACCGCCCGGCGCCCAAAGAATGAGCATGGCCGGCGAGAAAAACAGCCACTCGGGCCACCAGCCCGGCTTAGGCCCGAACATCGCATGCGGCGAGTCGCCAAAAATCTCAGGTGAGTACATGGGGCCAAGGTAATTGCCGTACCAGTAGTTGGTCGGATTGAACACGCCCCACGTGGCGTAGACGATGAACATGCTGAACACGACGACCGTGATCGCGGGCATCAGCCACCACGGGTCACGGCGAAGCGTTTCTAAAAATCGTCGTTGTGGGGGCAGCGGTTTACCGACAGGAAAGGACGTACCAGAGGACGTGTTGGGCGAAGCGGTGTTGGCCATCTTCAAAAGGTCTCCATAGCTGAGATTTCAGACGGGCTACAAATTTAAATGTCTTATTGCGCTTGAGACATCCCAAAATACGCCCAAAAGATGGGTTAATTCAAGGAGTTTCGTGGTTCGCGAACCATCAAGAATACGTGAAAATAACAGGGGTCGGCTCTCAGCTCCCAGCTCTCGGGCCCCTGTTCTCAGGCAAGTTGAATGGGGCACCCATTATGATGGTGTACTGAGCCTCCAGCGAGGCAAAGGCGGGCGCTCACCCGAGAACCGGGGCCTGGGAGCCGAGAGCGGAGAGCTGAAAACTGAGAACTGACCCGCCGATAGTGGAGGCCATTTTTTGACGCGTTAATGGCGATACCGATGCACCCGCATCGGCTTGAGTGGTTCCTCGGCGCGCTCTTTTTCGTGGGCCTGGGCTTCGCGAAGCGCTTCAAGCTGGTAGAGCATGATGTTTTTTGCGTCGACCAGGGCTTCGATGGGATCGCTGCCCACACCATGGCACTGGAGGTTGCCAGCGACGCTGTGGACCTCGATGGTTGCGACGATATGATCATGAGCTTCGTGAAGGAGCACTCCCACCGACGACCCGCTGGGAAGAAATCCTTCGAACTCGTTGATCTGCTGATAAATGAACGCCCTGACCTCAGGGGTAGCCTGAAGGGCCTTTGACGGCAAATAGGGTCGCATAAGAGCCTCCTCTGACTGAATAAGACCGCAGCCTTGGAGTTCGGGGCCAATATACCTGGCGCACCTCTGAGTTTAATTTTACCACGGGAGCTGTTGAAGAAGGCGGCTAGCGCCGCGAACGCGAATGTGGACGCGCGGGCCGAAGTCAGCGCGCCTCGGAATGAGACGGCCGGCGGGCCCAGAGCGCGGCCGCCGCGCAGAGTACCAGCATCCAGAGAAACGGGCCTGGAGCGCCCGGAGCGGCGCCGCCTGAGGCCGATCCGACGGTGCTGCACCCGAAGACCTTGTCCTCGTCGGGCTCCACCCGCGTGTAGAGATAGGTCAAGCCATCGATGTCGTCTTGAGACAGCCGGAGCTGATTTTTGATTCGATAGTCGTGATGCATGAGAGACGTGTCGTCGGCGCTATGGCCGAGCCCGAGCAAGTGCCCCACTTCATGGGCGATCGCGAGCTCGAGCTGGGTCGTGCCCAAATTTTGAATGCGCGAGGATTTCCCGGCCTCGGCGTTGAGGAGAATCGCGGCGTAGACGATGGTGCCCGACGACTGGTTGAGCTCGGTCCAGCCTGCAATGTTCTCGCTGTCACGGCCGATGGTGGCCGTGAGCGCCGTATCGCAGACGATCACAGGCGAATCCGTCGCGGTGCCTGCAATCGCGGCGGCCGGTGTCGTCGCCGAATTCGCTCCGCGCACGAGGTAGATGTTGGCCGTCGCGACGGCGTTCCAGAGCTCGAAGGCGTGATCGATGGCACGCTCGAGCTGGGATTGATCGATCGGGCAGCTCGCGTAATTCACGTTGACCGAGAGGTGTTTGACGGACCAGCCGATGAGCCCCTGCTCCTGGAGCGTGAACGCCGGCGCCTTCGAGCTTGCGAGAAGAACGGCGATTAAGATCAGTGCGCGCATCAGTCAATCCCCGTCACAAGAAAAAGTAGGCCAGCTGCGCGCCGAAACTGAAATCGCGCTTCAGCGACAGGATGCCGTTGATATAAACGTCGAGATCGAAACGGAACGAATCGCCAAGCGGGACGCCCGCCCCGAGGCTCGTGTAGAAAATTTTCGACGTAACCGAATCGTGCGGCCGGTAGTATGTGGCCGTCGTCGAACCGTCGGCCGAGTCCGGCAGCGTGATCGTTCCGCCCGAGCCGCGATACTGATAAAAGAACATGCCGACGCCGAGCTTGAAATCGAAGAACGTAACGGTCGTTCCGAACGGAAGGCCCAGCGACCAGATGTTCACTTTACCGGCGTTGTCATTCAGCTCGCGGCCCATGACCGTGTAGCTCAGGCCCGGCATCACGTACCAGGCTCCGCCAAGCAGCGGGAACGGGAGCTTCGCGCCCACGCCTAGCTGCGGGTACGTGCCGCCCGCCCAGCCCGCGCGACCCGAACGCTCCCCTGACGCGCTCATGACATGCGTGCCGAGCAATCCCGTCGAAACGAAAACGCCGTCAGCCGCCGCCGCATGCGGCAGGCGCGCGAACCACGCGAAAAAAAGCGTGAGAAAGCCCGACAGGAGAAAGGTCCAGGTTCGCCGGATGCGCATACTCAAAGAGTAGCATCGCGAAGTGGCGCGAACAATGAGACCAGGCCGGAGGTCTTAGCCGCCGTTCGTGCCCAGACGGTACATGGTGACTCCGGTCACCGTGCCGTTTTGGAAGGTGCACGTGTTGCCGCTGTAGGTGCCCTCGCCCTGGTAGTAGCCGAAGTTAGGCGCGTAGATGCAGGCTTCGTTGCTTTCGCAGAGGCCGTCGTTGTCACCCGCGGTGTCGCTGATGAGCTCGATGGCATTGAGCAGGTACGTTTGTGACGACGCCTTCTGGTCGCTGATTGCGACGTTGCCGTGTACGTTGGCCGGGCAGTTTGCGCCGTTGGTCCACGCCGGGTTGGCGTTGGTACCGTCATGGCTCTTGTTGAGTGAGGCCGTGTCGCCCGTTGCGAGACGCCAATCCCAAATGCGGCAGGTCTCGGCCCCATCGCAATGCCCTTGGTGATCGCTATTCGCGAACGCCGAGCCGTCCTCACCCCAGGCTCTGTACATGTCTGAAAAGTTGATCCAGTCGGTGACCGAGGCAAACGCGCTCGTGCCGTTGGAGTTGGAGCCGTTCGAGCCGTCGGTCGAAGTCACTTTGCCGACGTAGCTCGAGGTGTGGCTTACACCCGTGGTGGTCACGTTGTTCGAGGTGTTTTGCGCGTCGCACGTGGCGTTCTGCAGGCCCGGATTGGTGTTGGTGCCCGAGAACACGCAGTTGCCGCCGACGACGAGGTTGCCCGTGAAGTGGTTCGTCGAGGTGTCGTAGAACCAGATGGCATTGGTGCTGTTCGCGATATTCAACTGCGCGGCCTTCGCGGTGGTGCCTTGAAAGGCCATGCCGTAGTTGAGGTTGTTCGAAGTCATGACTTGCGTGATCGTAACCGTGTCGCCGCCGACCCCCATGCCGTAACCGTTGTTGTTGACCGAGGTGATGAAGGCCCACGTGTTGCCCGAGGCGGCACCGCTTGAGATTCCATAGGAGTTGTTGTTGGCGGAGAGGACTGCCACGATGGTGTTGTTATCGGAACCCGAACCGGTCAGGTTGAAGCCATAGCCCAGGTTGTTGTAGGTCTTGAGGTTGAAAACCTTGCTGTCGCTGGCTTCATAAAAACCGAAGCCGTCGTTGTTGTTGTTGGCGGTTATGAAGTTCTGGAACGTGTAGCCCGAGACCACGTTGGTCATCATGCCGCGGCCGCCGTTCGAGTAGCACTTGGCGTTTGTGATCGAGCCGTTGGTGACGGTGCCGAGATAAATGCCGTGGCCCGTATTGCTGTAGCTGAGCAGGTTG
>DASUEL010000389.1:0-7949 GCA_036275095.1 Bdellovibrionales bacterium | reverse complement strand
AAGAGCCTGGCAAAATCGGCATTCGCCGCTGAGGCCGCGACCGAAAGACTCGAGCGAGTGGTCGACCGGTTTCCGCTTTTGAGAAAAAGCCGGATTGCCGTGACGCTTTCGATGGAGAATTCGCCACAGCAAGCGGGCCCGGATTTGTTTCGAGTGAAAGTGCATTGCAGAGGCGGTGTTTATCACAACATCGTGCTCGAAAAAGAGGGGACGAATCTGCATCAGGCTCTGGCAGAGGTTGTGGATCATTTGCAGGAGCGGCTAAACCGCCACACCGACAAGATTCGCATCAAATCCCGCGGAAGGGGCCGCGCGTCTCTGGGGCCTCGGGCGGCGACGGACTAACCCCTCCAGCTATGCGCAGGACGTCTCAATGCGAGCGCCCCGCGGTGAGAATGCTCCTGCGAACAAGAACGTAATGGCGGTTAAGAAAAATTAGGTCGACGGGGCTAAAGTCCAGCGCGGTGCATGTCGATAGGTTAAGCATAATTTTAAGGAATCCCAGTTGTACGTTCCCTCAGGATTCTTGGACCAAGAACCGTGCCTTCGCTGAAGGCGCGGCCATGAGCCGTCGTGCTTGAGCGCGTTCGGCCGCGGCTGTGCCATCGATGCGGAGGTGGTGAGGGGACCGTGCGGCCGGGAGCCAGCAAGGAGCCCTATGCGTCACCACAAGTTCGGTTCATTTCTCAAGAAAGCGCGCGAGAGCCGCAAGTACAGCCAAGGCGATGTGGCGAAAGTTCTCGGCTACACCTCAGCGCAATTTATCTCAAATTTAGAGCGCGGAATCAGCCCCCCACCGTTGAAGGTGTTGAAGGTGCTCGTGAAGCTCTACGCCGTGAAGCCCGATGAGGTCATGCGGGTGATCGAGGAGGAGCAGCGCCGGCATATGAAGGAGAATCTCGCGAGACTGAGGAAGGCGTTGAAGTAGCGAGCTCGTGTTTGTGAGCCATCGCATTTGCCTCGGGCGCCCCGGTTGAGCGTGTGCTGGGCGTTCGTGAGGTGAAGTGGTACGTTTGTGCGGTGGCTGTAGGCGGTTTGAGTGTTGTGGCAGAGTCGCTTGCTGGCTCTTTGGGCGTTTCAGGCCTTCTTTAATTAGACAATTTGTATTGGGTTCAGGGGTTGCGCGTTTTGCCGCCCTTGCGCGGATCTCACTCCCGACCGGGAGATCGATCGCCGAAGTCCTCCTCAACTCCACCAAATAAAAAGGCGCCCTTTCGGCGCCGTTTTATTTGGTGGAGTTGAGGAGGATCGAACTCCCGACCTCCGCATTGCGAACGCGGCGCTCTCCCAGCTGAGCTACAACCCCATTTCTTGCTTTGTCTTCTTAAAATATTGCGCGCCGGAGGCAAAGACAACCATTTTGTCGATGGACGCCTTTGCCTCCAGCACTCTACCGCTAGGATTTATGCGCAGGTCACATTGCGTGCCGGCCCGGCAAACCTAGGGCAGAATTATGGCTTTGGTTTTGCGGAAATTATGAATGTTTATTGCGCGTTTTGAGCCGGGGTCTCGTCCAGAACCGGAATGGCTTCCGCCGGAGCTTTTGCGGGCTCGATCGGGAGGGTTATGAACGTCGCCGGTGAGGACAGGGTGGCGGGAGACGACGTAAAACTCAAGAACTGCTTCAGAGTCGGATAGAAGAACCAGATCAGGGTGCCGGCGAAAATCAGACCGACGACGACGGAAGCCTGCAGGAGCCACTTTCTCACAGCGGGCTTCGCGGCCTCGGGAGCGGGCTTCGTCTTTTGCGCGATTTCACTGGGCTTTGCTTCGGCGACCGGCGGGAGTGGGCTGGGGGCGCCGGGCATTGAAAAGAAGAAGCGCACTGAAATATGCTGATCCGCGCGGATCCAGTTTTTCGCGTTTTCGTCGTAAGCGAGATCGGTGCGCCGAAAATCCTCGGCCGCGATCAGCGCCTTCACGCTTTGCGGGCGCAGCGCGACTGGGGTGCCTTTGAGCTGGACGATCAGGTCGTCGGGGCGGCCCTTTTCGGGGAGCGCCACTTCGCCGGCGACATGTTTGCGCCGATCCAGATCGGGTAGGTCGGCGACCGTGATCCAGTTATTGAGACCCGGGAACCACATGGGAGTCGTGCGCGCAATGGCCCCGCTTTCGAATTTCTGCATGACGCCTTCTTGCGTGAGAGGTCCCACGTTTTGTCCGTCGTGGTACAGGTAGTACCCTTCCTTCGGAAACACGATTTGTGCGGTCGCGGCGTTTTGACTCATTCTTGCTTCCCGTCTCGCTACTCTTTCGGAATTTGCACTTTAAAAATTTAGGGGCGGAACGCTAACGCTCGGGACCAATGTGCAGCTGGATTCATATTTCGCTCAAAAGGCGGCGAACGACCTATGGGAGCCTTCATAAATGTTGGGGTTCGGGCGCAGAATAAGATTGTTTCGGGTGTTTCAATTCGAGATTCGCGCCGACGCAAGCTGGTTCATCCTCGTCGCGCTCGTCACGGCGAGTCTGGTGCTCGGAACCTTCCCGCAATTCTATCCCGGACTTTCGACTGGTACTTACGTATTGATGGGGCTGATCGGCGCGATCGGGTTGTTCGCATCGATCGTGCTCCATGAGCTCTGTCACTCAATCGTCGGGCGCTATTTTCAGATGCCCATTCACGAAATTACGCTGTTCCTGTTCGGAGGGGTGGCGCACCTCGAAGACGAGCCTCCGAGCGCGAAATCGGAGTTCGCGATGGCCATCGCCGGGCCGGTCTGCAGCGTGGCTCTGGGATTTTTCTTCGGCGGCCTGCACATGTTCGGAATGGCCCTCGGTTGGGGCGGCTTCGCGCTCGGAGTGGCCGCGTACCTCATGCAGGTCAATTTCTTGCTCGCGATGTTCAACATGATTCCGGCCTTTCCGCTCGATGGCGGCCGCATTCTGCGCGCGCTCCTTTGGGGGCTCAAGCGCGATCTTCGCTGGGCAACGCGCGTGGCCTCGGCGGGCGGGCAGGGTTTCGGCGTCGTACTCATGATTTTGGGGCTCACGCAATTTTTTGTACTCGGTTCGATCGGCGGTTTTTGGCTCGTGTTTCTCGGGATACTTTTGATGAATGTGGCGCGCGCCGCCTATCAGCAGCTGCTCGTCAAACAGGCTTTGCACGGCCGGCCTGTCTCGCGTTTCATGAACGCGAACCCGCTGCTGGCCGAGCCCGCGATGACGGTCGCGCAACTGGTACCGCGATTGATTCACGATGCCGAGGCCAGCCTCATTCCTGTCGTGGAGCACGGAGAGGTTCAGGGCTTCGTGGATGCCGCCTCATTGGTCAACGTGCCTCCTGAAAACTGGGAGCGGCTCACGGTAAGTCAAATCGTGCGCCCCTTGCAGCCCGCTCAAGTCATAGACCCCGAAGCGGACGCGGAGCATGCGATGCAGAGAATGGCGCAGTCAGGTGCGCGCGATCTGATCGTCGTGCGCGACCGCAAGTTCTGGGGAGTTCTCACCTTGCGCGGTATCTCGCGCTTCATCAGTCTTCGCGGCCCCCGGGCGGCGTGATTCACGTCGTCTTCGCGCTGTCGATAGGGCACGCCGGAGGTGTCGGTGACGGCGCCGGCGAACCGCCTGGCGTCGGGCTCGGCGTGGGCTCGGCCGTCGGATTCGGCGTGGGGCCTGGCGTTGGCGCAGGCGTCGGAACCGCCGCGGGAAACCGTTGATCGATCACCTTGTACAAAGACTCTGCGTCGACTACGCGCCCTTTGAAAACCGTTTTGAGACTGAGGACTTCGCGGCCGCTTTCGACGAGAAGCTGCTCGATGAGCGCGGGCGTGATCTTGGCGCCTCTGGATTGCGCGAGGCCGACCGCGAGCGCCGCGGCCCCGGCCGCAACTGGGGACGCCATCGAGGTGCCCTGGGCGCGATCATAGCGATCGTTCAAGACTGTCGAGTACAACCCGACGTCGTCGGGTGAGTTGACCGAGCCGGGCGCCGCGAGCTCGACGATCGACGTACTGTAGTTCGAAAAATTGCTTTTGCCGTCGTTGCGCGTGTCGATGGAGCCGATTGTGAGCATACCGGCGTATTTCGCTCCATAAGAGCCCGGCGTGAGAAAGTAGTTGTCGTCGAGCCGGCGGTTCTCGTTTCCGGCGGCGGCCACGACGACCGCGCCTTTCTTAATCGCGTACGCAATCGCGGAGTCCGTGCTCGCCGTGGCGCCACGGCCGCCGAGGCTCATGTTGATGACGTGCGCCCCGTTGTCGGCCGCGTAGCGAATGGCGTTGTCGAGGTCGGCTGTTTCGGCTCCGCCTTGCGCTCCGAACACATTGAGGGACATGATCTTGATCTTGCGTCCCATGACGCCGGCGCCGCCCTTGCCGTTGTCGAGGCGCGCGGCCGCGAGGCCCGCGACGTGCGTGCCGTGATATTCGCCGGCTTCCGCGTTCGCGTCGCCCTTCCGAGAGGCGAAGTTATAGCCGTTGACGTCGTCCGTATATCCGTTGCGATCGTCATCGCGGCCGTTGCCGGCGACCTCGTCGGCGTTTACCCAGATGTTTTCGCGCAAGTCTTCATGATCGAGGTCGACACCCGTGTCGATAATCGCGATCACGACGTCGTTTTGAATGCCTTTGACCGGGTCGAAGAAGAGCGGTGCGGCTTTGAGCGCTTTGACGTTCGCGAGATGATCTTGCTTCGAAAGATCCGGATCGACGGCGAACGTTCGCAGGCGCACCGAGGAGCCGACGCCGACCACGCAAGGGTCTTCTTCGGCGCGCTGGCTGAGCTCCTCCACCGAAATCGTATCGGGCGCGGTCCACGTATGGGAGCGAATGCCTGACTCTTCATCGAAAGAATCCGAGAGGGGAGCGAAGCCGCGAACAGACTTTCGGCACTCGTGATCGACGACGACCGTCAGCTTCGTGCCACGGCTGATGCCGTTTGATTGTGTCGTAAGGCCGAAAGGGCCACCGAGCTGAACTTTTTGACCGGTGCTAAAAGCGCTCTGGGTTTGGGTTTGGGTTTCGGGTTGGGGGCATTCCGGCTGCTCGCAGGCCACTAACACCGCCAGAAAGAATACGCCCAGTCTCCTCATCCAATCCCCCCTGAACGTCGAGTCCAGTTCCGACGTTCTCTAGTTAGAGCCGCTGGGGAAAAAGGCCGGTTAAGAATTCTAAATAAAAATTAGAAATCGTTTCCCTTGATTAGAGTCTTTGTTACAATCCCGTTACCCCTGACATGAAACGACTCATCTTTGGTTTAGCTCTTCTTTGTGTGCCGTCCCCGGGATATTCCTTGATCTTGTCTTTGCAAGATCCCATTCCGCAGCTGCGTCTCAAACCCAAAGAGAAAGCGCCCGCACAAGAGCCGTTCAAAAGCCTGGTTGCGGCAAGACGCGGTGAAAGCGAAGAGAATTACTCTGCCTGCCTGAAGGGGCTCTCGAGCGCCGCCACGAAAGCGAAAACCGTTGCGCCTTGGCTGCTCAACGCGCGCATTCGTTGCGCGTACAAGCTGGATGGGCGGCAACAAATCGACGAAACGCTTAGGGCTCTCAAGCAGCTCGACAAAAACAAAGATTGGCTCGTGCTCGGTCCTTATGCTCCGAAACTTCGCGCCAATGCGATCGAAGCGCGCTTCGCGATCCTAGACGAGCTCGTGAAAAAAGACCGTGCCGAGGCGGCCCGGGTGATCGATGACCTGCTCGCGCTGACGGACTGGATGGACGCTCCTCAGCGCGCGAAGGCGTACCGCCTTGCGGGTGAGCTGGCGTTTCTCCAGCAAAAACTCAGAAAGTCAGAGACCTATTTGCGCGCGAGCCTGGCGCAGAGAGACTCTCCGGAGGCCAAGGAGCGCTTGAGCTCGCTCATGATTCTGATGAAAGAGAAGGGCCTCGACTCTCCGGAGGCGACACCGCGTCCGTTGCTCGAGCCCGACGCGATCCTCAGCCCGAAAGAGAAAGAGCTGAGCGACCGCATGGCAACGGCGCTGAAGACAGGTGATATCGTCGCGGCCGCCGAAGACGGGCTGACGCTGATTCGCGAGTTTCCCGGCGGGCAAAAGGCGAAGTGGGCTTCCGATCGCGTTTTCGAGATTTACCAAAGCATCGCGAACAAAGACGAACAGAAATACCAGTCGCTGAAGGAGCGCGTCGTCGATCAAATGGAGAAGGCCGACGGCACGCGCCTGCAGACGTGGGCCGAGAAGGCCTTTCGTTCCGGCTATTACGCCGACGTCATTACGTTCGCCGACAATGCGCTCAAAAAACTCGAGGGCAGCCCCGCGACGTCGCCGCTCATGTCGCTTCTGGCTCACGCTCATCTCTACACGGGCGACGATGCCAAAGCGAAAAAAATGTTTCAAACGATCTTGGAGAAAAATTCGGGCACGTCCGAAGCGACCACCGCGCAGTTGAGGCTCGGTCTGATCGAATACCGCGCCAAAGAGTATGCCGCCGCCATCGCGCATTTCGAGCGCTTACTGGCGCTGCCTGACGCGGCCAACTTCGAGCTCCAGGCCCGTTATTGGCTTTGGCGCAGTCTACAGCGTCTCGACGACAAAGCCCGCGCTGCGACCGAGGCCGCGGCACTCGCTACGCGCTTTCCGCTGACGTACTACGGACTGCGGGCGCAGGCCGAGACAAGCGAGAATCTCGTGGCGCTTCCCGAGTCCCAAGTCAAATTCAAAGCCGAGATCGATTTCAATGGCACCGAACGGTCTTCGTGGGAGCGCATGCAGGTTCTATTGAAGGCCGGCTGGTATGAAGAAGCGCAGCTGGAATTGGCCGAGCTCATCGAGCCCGCCGATCCGGTGACGAAAGCATTGCTCTCGCGCTATTGGGCCTCGGCCATGGGCTATTCGAAAGCGCTCAAGATTATGAATCAGGCATGGACCCAAGACCCCGGCCTGCAAGTCGCGCCGCTCATTCGCATCGTGTTCCCGTTCGAGTACAAGGAATACGTCGAGCAAGAAGCGAAAAAATACGGCATGGAGCCCGCGCTCGTCTGGTCGCTGATTCGCCAGGAAAGCGCGTTCGAGTCCAAGGCCGTGAGCTCAAGCGGAGCCTTGGGACTGATGCAGCTCATTCCGCCGACCGGGCAAGAAGTCGCGCAGGATCTGCGGCTGAAGACGGTCACGGGGCGCGAGTCATTCTTCATTCCCGCGTTGAACATTCAGATGGGCACTTACTATCTCAATAAGATGCTCAGAAAATTCGAGGGGAATGTCGCCTTCGCGCTCGCAGCGTACAACGCCGGACCCGAGCGCTTCGGGCGCTGGCTGCGGTCTCGGGGGCAGATCAATGCAAAAAATTCCGACCCCGAAAACGAAACCTGGATGGACGACCTGCCTTGGAGTGAGACGAATTTCTACGTCAAAGCGATTCTGAGAAATCTCCTGATTTACCGGTCTCTCGACAGAGGTCGCGTTCCACTTTTAAATCCGGTGTGGGCGAACGAAGCGGTTGAAAAGAAATAAACTATCCGCTACCGTTTTACTAATACGACTCCGGAGGTCACGTTTTGCTCAAGAGGTTCAGCGCCCCTATCGCTCTAGCTTTGTCTTTGGTCTTGGGGGCGTGTTCCAGCACACAAAAAACGGACACTCCGGCCGCAAACGTCCAACCGGCGCCTGTTTCAGAGCGTGAGGGGCCGCTGCTCCCGAACGAATTAAGCGGAGCGCCAAACGTGCTCGATCTCGACCTGAGCGACGTTCCAGAAGAGTATCGCCATACGGTTTTGAAGTGGATCGAGTATTACCAGGGCCGCGGCCGGCCTCACATGAACCGCTACCTCGCGCGCTCCACGCGCTTCATCCCGCTGTTTCGCACGATTCTCAAAAAACACGACATGCCCGAAGATCTCGTTTACCTCGCGCTCATCGAATCGGGCTTCAGCTTGCGCGCGAAAAGCCACGCCAGCGCCGTTGGACCTTGGCAGTTCATCAAAGGAACGGGGAAGCGCTACGGCCTTCAGATCAACCGTTGGGTCGACGAACGGCAAGACCCGGTGAAGTCG
>DASUEL010000388.1:0-2608 GCA_036275095.1 Bdellovibrionales bacterium | reverse complement strand
TTCGCGTACGCGAGCAATCCGTAGAGTGTAAGGCACGCGGCTGACGCCGCCAGGTTGAGGCGCGCAAGCCTCTCCATCTGCGGAAGCGTGAGGCCCACCCGCATGGGCGCTCTCTCCGGCCACCGACTGAGAGCGAGATTGAGGGTCGCGCGCAGATACCGGCGATTGGCCGCGATTCGCGCGAATAACAGCCGCGACCAAATCGATTTGAATTTCGCGAAAAGAATCGCGTCGGGATCGCGGTCGGTGTTCGTGAAGCGATGATGATCGGCGTGCAAGACGGCAATGCCCACGTCGAAATGCAGCGGTACGAGCGACGAGATCAGGACGCCGATCTTCGCGCTCTTAAATCTGTCACGATGAAGATTGAAGTGCGTGCCTTCATGGCCGATCAGCCCGGTGTTATGCAGGCCGTGCGCAGCCAAAATCAGGAGGGGCAGCGCGAGAGCCACCGCCGTGGGCCCGGCAATACCGGGCACCGAGAGCAGCGCGTACATCAAAAGCGACGGCAGCGTCCAGAGCGCGAGCGCCCGCGCCGTCAATCCGATCGTGCCGGCCCGGCTGGGTTCGAAAAAGCGTTTGGGTATGCCGGCGGCGTTCTTCTCGTCGGCCGGCGCAGGCCGCTCGTCGAGTACCTTGATATCAGAAACCAGCTTCAGCCTTTCGAGCCCCTTCAAAAACGCGTAATAGACGTCGAATTCCCACCAATTCTTTCGCACGTAAAAGTAGCGCGGGCGCGCGTGGTGATTATTGTGCCATGAAACCGCGCCGCCCAGATGAACTGCGGCCATCAACATGCTGTTGGTCGACCGGTCACGCGTTTGATAGTTGCGGTAGCCCAGAGTGTGATTGATCACATCGACGGCGTTGGCCAGATATAGCAGTATCAGCGTTTTCACGAACACGCCGAACACCACGTACCGAACCCCGTTTACGTTGTCCCATGCGCCGCCGGCAAACCACGGCAATGAAGCGCCCGTCAAAAAGCAGAGTACGCCCCAGGCGGCCTGGAGCAGATGCACGTGCCGGTCCATGAATCGCAGCCAAGGATCCCGGGCCACGCGGCCGGCGTAGCCCTCGTACAGGTCGGGCCTGGTAAAACCGTAAGGCATATTCCAGCACCACCCCAGCCATGCATGAAAGAGCCCTTTCACGGGCGTGTGGGGATCATACTGCGTGTCGGAATAACGATGATGAATCCGGTGCATGGCCACGTAGCGCACCGGCCCCGCAAACGGTCCGCGCCACGACAGCGTGCCCAAGAGCGCGCCCAGCCGCTCCACCCAGAGCTTGGCCTTGAAACTGCGATGGCTCAAGAGCATGTGATGAAAGATGCCGAGTGCGTAGCCGAACGCGATCGCCGCAACCAGGCCGAAGCGCCATGCCGGCCGGGTGATTAAAAACGGCGCGGCTCCAAACACCACCAGGTGTACGATCAGAATTTGGGCGAAATTTCCTGGAACGAAAACAGTCCGATTGTGGTCGCGAATGAGCTTCATGCTTCCCCCACTGCTGAACCGAATTGCAAGAGGCACGCCGACGGCACGGCGCAATCGTCGCGGCGGAGACGAAGCGGCGCCTGTAACTAGTATACGATTGTCTGGGAACTAGGGTCTGATTGGCGAAGCTCAAGTGCGCGGATGGCTCCGGCCCAACCGGGCGAGCGGTGCGGCGACCAGCAACACGATCGGAACGATTGCGAAGATCGACACCAACAGCGCGCCGGCCGGCACGTCCCACTTGAAGCTCAAGAACAACCCAAGGGCTGAAAGGCTGACCCCAAGCGCCCAGCCGAAAAACAGGCGAGCCCGCAAAGACTCAACAAACATCGTGCTCACGATCGCGGGCACGATCAGAAACGAAAACACGAGCAAGACGCCGGCGACCGAAACCGAGGACGTGATCACGAAGCCGAAGAGCGCGTAGAATATGAAGTCCCACCATAAGCCGCGCGCGTTCTCCTGAGGTGAAAACGACGACGCGATCAGCGGCCCGCGCAGCAAATAGTGCACGACACCGACAACCGCATAGAGCACGGCGGTTCGAATTACGTCGTTCCAGCTCACCCACAGAATATGACCGATGAGACTTTCTTTGATGTGCTCGGCGCCATGGGCCGTGCGGTCGACCACCAAGATCACCATCGCCGTCGCCAGCGCGAATACGATTCCGATGATCGCTTCTTGCGAAAAGACGTGCTCGAAGCGGCGGCCCCAGGCAAATAGCAGCGCCGCCACCAAAGTGAAACCGAGCGAGAGGGCATAGCCCGCCGTCGACGAATGCTCGAGCTCAAAGAGGAGCCCGACCGCCGTGCCGAGGGTCGCGACCTGCGCGAGGCTCAAATCGACGAAGATCACGCCGCGCGCGAGCACGTGAAGACCGAGATAGCAGTGAATCCCGACCAACAGAACGCACATCGCGAATGGCGCGAGCAGAAAACTGTATTCGTTCATTTGCCCTTTTCAACGACCACGGTGACCAGCCGGTCATAGAGCTGCTCGAGTGACCCCACGCCCGGCTCCCCTTCGACCGCGACCGGAACACTGACCACCGACACGCCCGGCATTTCTTCTTTGATGCGGTTTGCGACTTTGGAGTCGAAATAGTT
>DASUEL010000387.1:0-2256 GCA_036275095.1 Bdellovibrionales bacterium | reverse complement strand
CGCCACGAGCTCCGCCGGCCTCTCCGAAAAGATGCGAATTACGTCGGGTGGGAATGTCGGTATCGGCACGGCCACTCCAGGCAGCCGTCTAGAAGTCTCAAATGATTCGACGTCGAACGGCCTTGCACTAAAGGCCGGTACGTCGCTTCAGCAAGCGACCGGCGATGAGGTCGCCTATCAGCTCAACTACACGACGAACAAGGCCACCAGCGGTAATGACACTGGCCTTGAAATCAACATGACGGATACTTCGAGCCCCGGCACGTCCTACGGCATCAATTACAAGCGAAATGGCAGCTCCGTGTTTTCGGTCCGAAACGACGGTAGTGTCATCGCCTTAGAAATGAGCGCCGGTCAGGGGATCCGGAGTGAAGACTCGGTAAATACTTATCGGCAGGCCGTCCGCGCCGGTAACGTAAACCCGGGTGCCGCGGCTTCTAACGCGATTCTCAGTTACGGAGACCGCGGGTACTTAAACGGCGGAACCGAGATGATGACGTTCTCTTCGGGCTTTACGCCCGCGGGAGCCTATCAGCCCGACTCCGGCGTGATTCGAACCCAGTCCCTTATGAGCAACGGTCTCTCGCTGACCACGCTACACGCGTCGGCTCCCATCAAGTTTTACACTGGTGGAAGCGCCGACGCGAACGAGCGCATGAAAATCGATGCGAGCGGCAACGTCGGCATCGGAACGAGCTCGCCGAATCAAAAACTTCACATTACCGGCGGCAGTGCGCGCGTCGACAACACCGGCAGCCCCGCTTCGGTGATCGTCAACAGGACGGACGGAAAGGTCGCAGCACTGGTAGGAGCAAACTCCTCCTCAGCGATCCGTTTCGACAACTCCGGCGACTTCGCGATTCAATCCCAACCCGAAGCGGATTTGAGAGCCGGCAACGGATCGAACCTCACCGATCGCCTTGTGGTGCTTGCCAACGGCAGAGTGGGTATCGGTACCTCGGTACCGAGTTCACAGCTATCGCTTGGTGGGCAATCAGCACAAACACTCGGAGTCGAAAGGCATTTGACCGCTGAAACGGTTGGAAGCGATTTGACGATTTCGGCCGGCGGCGCGGCTTCTGGTGCAACGAACAAAGCGGGCGGTACATTGAATCTTCGATCGGGCTTGGCGACCGGAAACGGCGGCTCCACGCTCAATCTTCAGGTCGCCGGCTGGACCGGAACGGCGACAGACGACGCGCCTTACACCACATTGCTGACGCTTCAGAAGGATTCGAAGTCGGCCCTCGGCTCAAATCACGTTTTCGGAACCGCCGCCTACAGCACTGCGGTTGGAGTCGCGAACAAAGCCGCGGGTTACAGTTCACTGGCTCTGGGCCGCGAAGTGAATGTGACCGGCTCTCAATCGATTGCCTTGGGTGCCGGTTCAACTTCGCTCGCCGCCGGGCACGTCAACAACCCGACTGTTTCTGGCAACAACTCGATCGGCGTGTTTTTGGGTGACCAAACGGGAGCTGTCGTTTCGAGCAATAGCGTGATGGCGATTTTGGGCGGCAACGTCGGTATCGGTGCCGCTTCTCCTGACGACAAACTTCATGTCGTCGGGCAGATTCGCATCGACAACGACACTAATACGACGAACAAAGGCTGCATTCGTTTCGACGGTGCGACCAACAAATTGCAGTTTGCGAACGATTGCGCGACCTGGGCCGACATCGGATCGGGCACGGGAACGGTCGGCCCCACGCTCACGGGCATCACCGACGTGGAAAACGCCGGCGGCGGCATCAACCTCACGCCGTCGGCCGGCAACGCGGTCGTCATCAATCGCAATACCGCCTCGACGCAGCCGACGAACGGCGCGCTCGTCGTGAACGGGGGCGCGGGCGTGCAGGGCGCCCTCAACGTCGGCGGCGCCATCGTCGCAAACGACAATATGAGTGTGGCTTCATCGCAGACCGCCGATAACACCAACAACTACAACTCCCCGTCGATTCAGCTTACGGCGAAGTACTGGGACGGAGCTGCTTCTCAAGTCGACCGTTGGTCGATAACGAACGCGATGGGAACCGGCGCCAATCCGACGTCAACGCTGTCGTTCGCGCATCCCGCCGGAACGACCGGCGCGAAATACTACTCATTCCAGGATGGAAGTGTGGGCATCGGCACCGCGACGCCAGGGGCGTTGCTGCAAATCCGTAACTCCTCGTCGAATACCGACATGCAGTTGACGGGAAATATTCTCTCTTTCAACCGCAGCTCGGGGCAAGCTTCGTACATCGATAAAGTCGATGG
>DASUEL010000386.1:0-3920 GCA_036275095.1 Bdellovibrionales bacterium | reverse complement strand
CGCCGCCATCGAACAAGAAGAGCTCGAGGAGATGAGAAAGATTCCGGTCAATGCGAAGACCGGCGATGGAGGCAGGTACGGTCCCATTCAAGCCAAGTATAAAGCCTTAAAGGACGCCGTGCGCGCCTCAAATCCGGTCCTCTTCGGGTCCGCGTTTGCCCGTACCGGCGAAGCCCGTAAGAACCCCGAGGCGGCTTTGCGCAGCCATCTCGAGACGCAAGCGCGGGACATGCGTGAAAAACTGAATCAAGCGCGAGGTTATTGGCATTGCTTGGATAAGAACACGTGCTCGGTGAGCGATCTAACGAAGTTCCTCAAGAAAGTTCCGTTAAAGTTCCCGCCGGTGGGTCGCGCTTCAGCTGAAAATTTGAAACCCTGGATGGCGGCCCAAGCGATGCAATCCGTTCAGGACTGCATCGCCGTGCGCGAAGGAAATGACGAGGCCTGGTGGGGCGTCGTCGATTTCGCGAGCACGGTCGGGTCCGCCGCCGCGGGCGGCGTGGGTTTCTTGGCGCGTGGCGCGCGAGTCGCATGGGCGATAGCCGCGGTCGACAAGCTGGGCGACACCGCGGCGTCGAGCGGCGCGGCCATTCGGGCTTATCGCACGTGCATGGCCGCGGGCGGAACGGTCTCGCCGGAACAAACGTTCTCCCGAACGCCTCCGTCTTGCACGGGCTCCGCGGGAAGTGAACTTGCGGCTAAAGACTCGGCCTGCACCGATCAGCTGCTGACCGCGACGATGCGCCTTGCGGTCCCGTTCGTGAAAACCGTTGCCGCGGCTGGGGCCGCCGCCGGAGCCGCCGCGCGCGCGGGAACGGGCGCGGCAGGCCAGGCCGATGACGTCGCCCGAACCGTTTCAGCGGGCGCCGACGTGCCGCCGCCCGCTCCCGCCGTCACTCAGCGCTCGGCCGCGCCTTCGCAGCCGCGCGCTCCCCAGTCGGCGGCCCGAACGGCGAGCTACCGCGAACGGTCACTCGAGCGGCGTAACGCCAGAGTGCGCGACGATTTCAAGGATATTGAACCCATCAAGACGGACGTCGAAGACGTGCGAGCCAACCGGGTTGAGATGACCATGGCCGGCGGAAGCCGGCCGTATTTCTTTCAGAACTTGGGACTTCGAAGGATCGCCGAACAAGAGGGCCGGATTTTCACGAACAAAACCATCGCCGAGCTGCCGAGGGGCAAGAAGTACACGGGCGTGATCCTCGACAATGGCGAAGTCGTGTACGGGCAGGCTGATAATGCCATGGAGCTCGGCGTGAAGCACTTTCAGCTCGCCAACGGCCGTGGGGTCGTGTCGGCCTTCGAGCTCGAAATTCCGCTGGAAGGCGCGGCCCGCTTCAACGTGCAGAGCGGAACGTATTCGAAATATTTGATCCGCGACGGGCAGATCACGCGCGGCGAGCTCGAGCGCCGCACTCAACGCGCGCTTCAGCTGGGCCACGACCGGCCGATTCAGGTAACTCGCGACGACATCATCAGCGAGGACGTGCGGGCGGTCTCGCGCAGCTACTATTTGCGCTACTGCGAAAACCCGGTGTTTCGGGAGCTCAACCCGTCTTTGTGCGAGCCCGCTCGATGAGCCATTCCTAAAAAGAAACCGCGCTCAAGGCGCGGCTTCTTCCTCGGTCTCTTTTTCATTCGGGATCAACGCCTCCAGAAAGTAAGGCTGGCCAGCGCTGTCCGTCTTCAGCTCATCGGAGCTAAAGAAACTGCTGTTCTTCAGTCGACCCTTTGAGCGCTTTGGTCGAAAGAGAGCCAGCAGCGATCTTCTCGGCTACCACGTCGAAGTAGCCCGTTCCCACAAAGCGTTGGTGGGTGGTTCCGCGATACCCGTGTTTGCGCTCGTCTTCGAACTCGAGCGCCTGGAACTCGGCGTATGCGGTCATGCCGGCTGCCTTGTAGTTACGAGCCAGCGTGAACATGCTGTGATTGAGCGAGTGAAAGCCCGCCAGCGTGATGAACTGGAACTTGTAGCCCATCGCGCCCAGCTCCTGCTGAAACTTCGCGATCGTCGTGTCATCGAGCTTTTTCTTCCAGTTGAACGAAGGCGAGCAATTGTACGCGAGCCACTTACCCGGGTACTTGGCGTGAATGGCTTCGGCGAATTTTTTGGCCTCTTGGATGTTCGGCTCGGAAGTCTCGCACCAGACGAGATCGGCGTAGGGCGCGTAGGCCAAACCGCGCGAGATCGCCGAATCGAGTCCGCCTTTGATTTGGAAGAAGCCCTCGACCGTACGCTGACCCGTGAAGAACGGGTGATCGTAGGGGTCGATGTCGCTCGTCTGTAAGTACGCGCCGTTGGCGTCGGTTCGCGCGACGATCAGCGACGGCACGCCGCAGACGTCGGCGGCCAAGCGCGCGGCGTTCAGCTTTTGAATGAACTCGGAGGTGGGCACGAGCACCTTGCCGCCCATATGGCCGCATTTTTTCGCCGAGGCCAGCTGGTCTTCCCAGTGAACGGCGGCGGCGCCCGCGTCGATCATCGACTTCATCAGCTCAAACGCGTTGAGGTTGCCCCCGAAACCGGCTTCGGCATCGGCCACGATCGGCGCGAAGTAGTACACATCATTGCGGCCTTCGGAGTGCTGAATCTGATCGGCGCGCATGAACGCGTTGTTGATCTTGCGAACCACGTTCGGAACGCTGTCGACCGGGTACAGGCTTTGATCAGGGTACATTTGGCCGGCGGTGTTCGCGTCGGCCGCGACTTGCCAGCCGCTCAGGTAGATGGCCTGGAGGCCCGCTTCAACTTGTTGCACGGCTTGATTGCCGGTCATGGCGCCGAGAGCCGCCACGTACTTTTCTTTTTCGAGCAGGCTCCAGAGCCGCTCGCTGCCCATGCGCGCCAGCGTGTGGTCGATGCGAATCGATCCACGCAGCTTCACGACATCGTCGGCCGTGTAGTTACGCTTCACGTTCGCCCAGCGTTTGCTGGTCTTCCATGTGTTGGCCAAGTCCTCGGCCGCGGACTTGCGATCCATGTTAAGCCCTCCTAATCAGGTTAAGTACTCATAAGCGGGTAACGTTATGAATTCGGTGAACTCGTCGTTCTTGACGATGTCATTCAAAATTTTCGATGCGTCCCCGAATCGGCCGGCCTCGAAGGCCTGGCGGCCGACCTGATTCGCGATGCGATCCATCTCTTCGCGCAAGACCTTGTCGAAGAGCTGGGCCGTGATGCGCGTGCCGTCCTCGAGCTTGCCCTTCGGGTAGCGGATCCACTGCCAAAGCTGGGCGCGCGAGATCTCGGCGGTCGCCGCGTCTTCCATGAGGTTGAAGAGGGGAACGCAGCCGATGCCGCGCAGCCAGGCCTCGATGTATTGGAGCGCGACGTTCACGTTGGTGCGAAGGCCGCCCTCGGTGATCGTGCCTTCGGGAACTTTGAGAAGATCTTGGGCCACGGCTTTAAAGCCGTTCGATTTTTCGATTTGGTTGGCGCCGGGCATGGCCTTGTTGAACGCCTGCATCGCGATGTCGACGAGGCCGGGATGCGCCACCCACGTGCCGTCGTGGCCCGACGTGGCCTCGCGCTCTTTGTCGGCCCGCACTTTTGCAAGTGCTGTCTCGTTGGCAGCCGGGTCGTTTTTGATCGGAATTTGCGCGGCCATGCCGCCCATGGCGTGAATGCCCCGCCGATGACACGTCTCGATCAGTTGCAACGAGTACGAGCGCAAAAAGTGGACGCCCATGGTGACTTGCGCGCGGTCGGGGAGAACGAAATCGGGACGGTGACTGAATTTCTTGATGAAGCTGAAGATGTAGTCCCAGCGGCCGCAGTTCAGCCCGACGATGTAGTCGCGCAGCTCCCACAGGATCTCGTCCATCTCGAACGCCGCTGTGATCGTCTCGATGAGGACCGTCGCGCGGATCGTGCCGTGCGGGACTCCGAGCCGCTCCTGCGCCCAGGTGAAGACGTC
>DASUEL010000385.1:0-2211 GCA_036275095.1 Bdellovibrionales bacterium | reverse complement strand
TCGGCCGCAACGCCGAAGAGAATCATCTGACGCAGCTTACAGGTTTGAGCTCGCGCCTCAATCGAATTCCTCCGGTCTTCAACTTGGGACTTACACCCGACGAGCGGGCCTACTGGAGCGCGGGAGTTCCGCACGACGGGCATCCCGACGATCGCGGCAAAGCGCAAATCTGGGAGCAGGTGGCCTTCGCCGCGAAGTTGATTTCGAACCGGGTCGTACGCACGGTCGCGCTGGAGTTCGACTATGAAGATGTCCATAGCGACCGGAACGAAGCCGTACTGCGCGCTCAAGGTCTTCAGACGTCGTTGCCGCTCGCGCGGCTCATCGAGACACTCAAGGCCGCGGGGATCTACGACGACACCGTAGTCGCGATCTACACGCTCGATGGCGGGCGCTCGCCGATTTGCGCGTCGACGGGTGCAGAGGGCAAGAACTCGGTCATGCTCGCCGGTGGCCGTATTCGCGGCGGCTATTACGGCGACATTCGCGTCGCCGGCACCAACTATGAGGATCGTTCGGGACGTCATTTCTTCACGTACCATAAACCCGACGAGGCGACGGGTGCTCCGGTCTCAGAAGGCGCTCTGGGCAATGATCGCCGTATTTCGGGCGGAAGCATTTGGAAGACCGTCGCGAAAGCCGCGGGTATCCCGAGCAGCTTGTACAATACGTTCCCGGATGTTCGAAACGAACCCGAGTTGAACTTTCTCTTGAGGGGCTGATGGCGGCGATTCGAGGATTGATCCTGGGATTCACGATTTTGCTTCTGGTTGCGGGCTGCAACAGCTCCAGCCAGCTGAAGTTCGCCGACAACGCGTCGGAGGCGCTTACGGTTCAGAATGCGGCGGCGTTCATCCGCGCGGAATGTTCGTCATGCCATCGCGAAGGCCGGGCCGAAGGGCGATTCGGAAGCGCCGGTGACCTCAAACGCATGATCAACGAAGGTCTGATCGTTCCCGGAAAGCCTGATGAGTCGCGGCTCTTTACCGTCATTCAGATGGGCGCGATGCCGCCGTCGAATCCCTTCGACGAGCATACGGTCTTGATTTTACGCGAATGGATCCGCGATATGGATCCATATGAGGGTGACTCGATATACGTCTACTCGGCTGTGCGCGCGCAGCTTTTCGCGCCGAAGTGCCTCGCCTGCCACGGAGCGGGCGCGAAGACCGACCTCAGTGACTATCAAAGCACGATGAAGTACGTGGTGAAGAGGCAGCCTGAGTACAGCCTGCTCTACGAGGCGTTGCATGAGGGTGCCGACGATCACGGCGTGACACGCGAACAAAGAGAGCTCATTGCCGAATGGATTCGCCGCGGAGCTCGCGAGTAATCGTCAATTAAACGAGCGCCACATCACGAACGTCTTGCGCCGGGGTGCGACCTTGAGCTCACGTTCGGTCATGCTTTCGCCGGTCGCTTGCAGGCTGAGGTCGAGCCCGGTAACCCTGACTTTATAGATTCCGGCTTTGACCGGGATTCGCGCGACTTGAAAGCTTTCCGGCAAAGTCGACCATTGGCGCAAGTCGGCTTGGTCCGCGATATTCATTCCGATCCATGCGATGGCGCCTAAGAGCTCGTCTTTTTGGCGAATCTGATCGGCGACGACGGCCTTGGTGGCGACACCCGCCATGCGTTTCGCGATCAGCGCGCCATAGGCATCGTTGAGCGTCTTGATCGCGATATCTTGAATGCTGTATACGGGCTCAGTCGTCATTTGCCCGGCGCCTTCAACTTCGAGGCGCGCCAAGCGGGTAACGCTGGGTACGGAATAGAGTTTCGGAAACCGCGGAGACTCAGGGTGCGGGCGCTTTACCGGAGCGCGCCCTTGCTGATAGATCAACACGATTTCACCGTAGTCTTTGTTTTTCCACCAGTCGTCGAGCTTATCACCACCGAAGGTTCGCTTCCATTTCGCGTAATCGTCGGGCCTGCGCGCGAGCTGTGATGCGCGCAAAAGGTCGGTTTTGAGGAGGTTGACGTTCGAACGAAGCTCGTAGGCCGACTTGTAGTCGATGTAGGCGTCATCGAAGCGGCGGTCGGTTTCCCAAATCATGGCCGAGAGATAACGCGCAAATGGATTTTGCTCATAATCGCGCTTTGCTTCGTTACGGTATTTGGTGAGCTTCTCGTCGAGGCGGCGGGTTTCAACCAGCGCGCCTTCGAGGTTGTCTTTCATGAGAAAATTCAAAGCCAGGTAGACGTGAATGA
>DASUEL010000384.1:0-2663 GCA_036275095.1 Bdellovibrionales bacterium | reverse complement strand
GGATTTCGTCGCCCGGTACGGCGGTGAGGAATTCGTAGTTGTACTCCCGGATACCGACAAGGTCGGAGCCGTACAGACCGCTGAACGCATCCGCCAAAACTACAAGAATCATAAAATCAAGAATTTGACCGGCGAAGGGTTCCTGCAAAGCACCTGTAGTTTGGGTGTAGCGACGCTCAAAGGCTCGAGTTTCGCGACTATCGACGAGATGATCGAGCACGCCGATAAAAATCTCTATACCGCCAAGAAGAGCGGACGCGACCGCGTCATCGCGGATTGAATTCATTTGTATATTGAGGGCTCAGTTGTCCCGGCTGCCCCAGAGGGCCCAAAGCACCAGCCCGCCGGCCGCTCCGCCGATGTGCGCGAGATGCGCGACTCCGACGACGCCATGGAGCTCTCCGAGCGCGCCGGCCAATTGGAAGAGCATCAAATATACCAGGGCGGCTTTCGCGGAGAAACGAAGGGAGAAAATGCGGAAAAAGAAAAAGAAGAGAAATCGAATTTTGCTGCGCGGATGCTCAAGCATGTAAAAGGCGACCACTCCGAAGATCCCCCCGCTTGCGCCGATGTGCGGAATCGTCGAGTTCGGGGACAGTATGTAGGTCGCCGCATGTGCCGCCAGGGTCGAGACCGCGAGGAGAATCAGGTATTTCACCCAGCCGAGGTACTCCTCGACATTGTCCCCGAAGATGGCGAGGAAATACATGTTACCTAAAAGATGATACCAGCCACCGTGTAAGAAGAAGGAGGAGAGCAGGGTCATGCCGCCTCCACGATACGGCTCGGACGGGATGAATGCGTAAGCTTTTACGACCTCTTCAAGATTGGGGAAAGCTTTTATACTTATATAGGAGATCACGCCAATCATCAGCCACGTCAGAAGCGGAAGGCGTCTCAGCGGATTGGGATTTTCTTCGACCGGCAACCCCAAAAGCGCGGGCACCACATGCCAGAGCTCATGCGAGTCAGGTCCTTGAAACACCGACTCGTTCTCATAGTGTTGCACGATCGCCTTCAGCTCGGCGCTTTTTCGCTCTTGCGCGGCAAGAGGGTCGGCCGGGAGTGGTTCTTCTATTTGTTCTTGTTCGCCGACGTCCAGCCAAACCAGGTAACATAATCTGCAAACATCAAGCTCGAGATCTCCATCAAGACCGGAGAGCACGGTCCCCATGGCGCGCTTGCAGCTCGGGCACGATTTCGCGCTTGGGTGCGCGTTTGCGGCGGCCTGCCAGACGGCCGAGGCGCGTTCAGCGCCGGCGACTTTTCGTAGTACGCCCATACCGACGCTGCGTCCATGGCAGTTGCGGCAGGCCCACAAGATGCCTTGTGGAATTTGAGCTTTATGAAGACCCAATTCGCAATTCGGGCAAGCAAACATATCATTCTTTGAACTCAAACTTGCCGGTGGCGCTCTTGCCATTCGAATACGGCAGTTTTTGTTCGGCGGGGTCGAAAGTGATGATCTTATAATAGATCGGCTTTTTGGCCTTCATAAGATTTTCGAGCGGGCATTCCCCGCGAATGTCGATTTTCACGTCTTCGTTGAACGTCAGATCAAGCCTGGATTGTTGACCTGAAATTTCGGGTTGTTGGCGCAGGCTCACGCCCTTCTTGAAGCTGTACTTGGAAACGTCTTTGGTGCAAATCTGCGCTTTGAAATCGGGGTCAGAAGCAATGACGAGCTGATAGCTGCCGGGCACAGCATTCTTCAAACTCCACTGAAGGCTCAGCGACGGGGCTGCCGTGAAGAGATTTTCTTTGGTGTAGACTAGGGAGTCGCGCGCGATGATTTCGGCGGTCTTGGAAGTTTTGAAGCCTATGCGCCTCATTTCGAGGAACTTCGTTCTGAGTACCGGATTGTTGTCGCGATCGAGCGGTACCACGCGCCAGTATATTTCTTTGTTTTTGTAAACGGAGCCGAGGAGGCCCGGAACGTACAAGATGTAAACTGGGCTTACTTTCAGCTCGAATTGCATTCGCTTTCCGTCCTGGTCGCGAATCGTCTTGCCTTCAGCGCTGTCAACCGCGATGCGGGTTAGAATGTTCGTGAATTTCTTCTCGGGGCTCAGCTCGAGCATGTAGAAATGCACGTTCGGAACGGTCGACTCCCATGAGAACGTAAGCGGTTTGATATCGCGTTGATAGTCGACGAGCGTGCTGTCTTCCGGCGCGACCGGTTGAATCGGCAATCGTGCCTTCTTGGGCTCCGGCGTCGCGATCGGCAGGATTTTCGGCGGCAATTCCGTCACGGGTTGCGGAACGGGGCTTGGCTCAGGTGTGGCGATCGCGGCCACGCCACGAGGCGTGGCCTCAGGCTTCGCGAGCAAGAAGTCGTCGTCGGTCAAAACTTCCGCAACGGAGCCTTTGTTGCGTGGAGCAAACTTGCGCTGAGGAACGACGCTGTCGAGGCCGGAGAGATCGCCTTCGGCAACGATCGAAGTGCCGCTATCGGCCTTGATGACCGGCAACGAAGCGAACGGTTTCTTGGGGTCCTGGACATCCTCGGCTTTGAGCTCCTCGGTTTTCAGCTCCTCGAGCTCAGGCCGGCCCTCGGGAGAGAGATCGATTTCGTTGATCAAAGTGGGCTTGTTGTACGCGAGTTTCACGTTTTTGCTTTGCTTGTTCTTTCCTCCGAGCGAGAGGGCGACATCGCCTTTGTC
>DASUEL010000383.1:0-2645 GCA_036275095.1 Bdellovibrionales bacterium | reverse complement strand
GTGCCGGTGTGTTCGATTCGCGCGTTACCCGCAGCCTTCAAGGTGCCTGTAATTACGTTGGCGGCGAAGTTTTCCTTGTAAAAGTGAACGTGGTTGAATGTCATGCCCGAGGCGGAAATCGCGCAGTTTCCGTCAGCTACGCCGACGCCGAACTGCACTGTCGAAGTGCCGGCATCGACGGTGCCTTGGGTATGCGTCCACTCGTGGGTGACGCCGATGGTGCCCGCGAGCGTGAGGGTGCCGCTCGGCTTGTCGATGATTACGCCGCCCACGCCGCGCTGGTAACCGCTGACCGCGCTTGAAAGTGTCTGGGCGCCAGTGCCGTAGAGGCGGATCTTGACCGTGCCGCCGGTGTCGTTGGCGAAGTGGTTGGTGATCGTCACGTTGCCCGCGACCGAGATCGTGCCGCCGTTGACAAACGAAGTGGTGGCGCCGTCCGTATTGATGACGAGATTGCCCGCGACATTATAATCGGCGGAATTGGTGATCGTGTTCCAGTCGTCTTTTCGGAGCGTGAGATGGTTGAATGTCACGCCGTCCGTATTGATCGTGCTGTTGCCTTCGCTTGCGCCAACGCCGACTTGAACCGTGCCCGAGTTATGCGCGAAAGTACCCGGAGCCGTGATGGTGATATTGCGGCGAATGGTGGTCGTGGCGCTCGTCGCGGTGTAGGTCCCGCCCGTGAGAGTCAAAGGACCGTTTCCGCTGAACGTGACGGACGAATCACCGCCGGTAAACGTGCCGGCCGCTTGCAGCCAGCCCGTGGCGCCAATCGTAATCGTCTGGCCCGCGGCTTGCGTGATGGTTCCGGTGTAGCCCGAGTTCATTCTGACGCCCGCGACGTTGATCGACGCATTAATCGTGGGCGAGCAGTTCGAGCTACAGGTGGCGTCGAAGATGGCGACGTCAGCGTTGGTCGGCGCCGTTCCTCCATGCCAGTTGGCATTGTTAGACCAGTAGGTTTGAGTCGGATCGGCCGGGGCCGCGCCCGTCCACGTGAACGGGTTCAGAACTTTGACGGTCACGGAGCCGGTGTCGGTGGCCGTGCCGTCGCTGACAGTGTAAGTGAAGGTATCGACGCCATTGAAGCCCGCGTTCGGAACGTATTTGACGGTCGTGTTGCCCGCTTCGATCGTGACCGTGCCGTTCGTGCCGTTGGTTTTCGCGGTAACGGTGAGCGTGTCGCCAGCATCGGCGTCGGTGTCATTGGCTAGCACCGATACGACGACTCCCGCGGCTGAATTTTGATCCACGGTTGCGGTATCGTCGACGGCGACGGGCGCGGAGTTCCCGACCGTGAGCCAGCCGTCGCTGACGGCAGCCGTGCCGGTGTTGCCGAGGCTATCAACCGCGCGGACCGAAACATAATAGGTCGTGGCCGTATCGAGCGTAAGGCCCGTGGCCTGATAGGTAAGGACGTTGCCGATATCGGTCCATGAGAGCTCGTCGGTTTGCGCGGCGCCGCTCGTGCCCGAGCCGATCGCGAGCTCGTACTTCGCCACACCCACACCCGTGCCGTCGCTTGCGGCCGTCCACGTGAAGGCCGGTGACGTCGTCAGCGAGTTATAGTTCGTGCCGTCGTTGAGCGCGCCGACGAGACCGGGCGCGGTCGCGTCTTTCGTCCACATGTGTACCGTGGCCGAGGCGTAGTCGACCCAGTTGCCCGCGAGGTCGCGGGTGATGACACAAAGTTTTTTCGCGCCGTCGGCTCCGATGGCCGCATTGAGCGCCGTGGCCACCGTCGCTTCGGTGCTGTAGATCCCCGAATCTTCGCAATCGATCAAATTCGAGCCGAGCGCGTAGCGATAATGGCTCGGGCTGCCGGTGCCGCCGACCGTGACAGCCAAGTTCACGGCATTTGACGGATTGGCCGGCAAGCCCGTGAGCTGCGTCACCGGCGCGATCGTGTCGACCGTGAAGCTGTAGCCGTTATTGGTCGCGTCTTTCATGTTCCCGGCCGCATCGCGGGCCGTGACTTTGATGAGGTAGCTTGCGCCTTCAGTCAGGTTGCAGCCCGCGAAGTTGTAGCTGGTCGCCGCCGTGTTGACGGGCGCGCCGCAGGCGTTGGCCGTGTCGCCGCTGTTGCGAATGACGACGTCGTAGCTCGAAGCGCCGGCGGCGGCATTCCACACGGCGGTCGGAACCGTCGTATTGCCGAGCCAAGCGTCGTCGGTCGTGTCGGTTCCGCCGCGGGCGCCTGCGATCGTGAAGTCATCGGGCGCCTGGGCGTCGACCGTCCAGGTGTAGGAGGCTTCGTTCGAAACGTTGCCGGCGCCGTCGAGCGAGCGGACTTTGAACGTGTGCGAGGCGTTGCTCAATGGGCCTGCGTAGTTTTTGGGCGAAGTGCACGCCGAGAAACCGCCGCCGTCCATTTCGCACTCAAACGAGGCGACGGCGAGGTTGTCGGCGCCCGAGAAACTGAAATCGGGTGACGTGTCGTTTGACGGGTCGGCCGGTTGCGCCGTGATGGTGACGGTCGGAATCGTGTTGTCGCGGATGAAGTCGCGATTGACGGTGGTCGCGTTCGTCGCGCCGTCGGTTTGCGCGAGCACGACGTTTTTGGTGCCTTCACCCGCGGTGAAGGTGACGGCGACCGAGTAGCTGCTCGAGCTGCACGTCGCGGTCGCGGGCCCGGTGACGTCGCC
>DASUEL010000382.1:0-3709 GCA_036275095.1 Bdellovibrionales bacterium | reverse complement strand
GTTCATGGGCAAAGCCGAACGCAAATACGGTGAGGCGAAAGATGCCCTGAAAAACGACGACGACGACGTCGGATAGACGCCGTAAAACGGTTTAGAACCATTTGGGATTTTCGAGTGGAAACTGCACCCAGCTCTCGGCGTCTGGAAAGCCCCGGGGCTTGGGCTCGCATTGTCCCTTCGAATAAAGATAGCCCGTCAGGGCTGACAAAAAAGCGTTGAAGGCGTCTCGGTTCTCAGTCAGGCGCTGAACGTCCTGCTGATAAATAAAGACGAGACGCCTTTCAACCAGCGCTTTCAAGAACTCTTGTCTCGTCTCTTCCTGCCGCAACATACGACCTTGCGTTTGAAGGTGTTTCTTCGCAAGCCCTAGCGTGCGGCCCAGCCGCCAAAGTGACAATTGCGGAAACACTTCGACGACCGGAATATTCAGGCGTCGGCGCAAAAAATAACTTCGCGCCGTGAGGGGCGCCATATTGGCGCCGAGCGCCTCTTGCAAATGAAACGGCTCTTCGAGCTCCGAGGCCAGGTACATTTCGACACAACGTTGGGTATAGGGAGTGAAAAGACGGAGATGCTTGCGGCCTTCTTTGCGCTGCCGATGCATTTTCCACATCCAGACGATCTCCGGTTCCTTGCAATTCTCGAAGCCCGGGCACTTGATCTTGCAGCGAAGACATTTGGGCAAATCGAGAGGCACATCGAGCGCCAATAGCTCGACGTCGCCGTCGAACGACTGGATGTTCTGGATGAGCGTGAAATCGGCCGAGACTTCATTGTCAGTTTTGATCTTTTCGAAAAGCTGATTCAAAAAGAGTTTGCCGTGCGCCGGATAGAACTCGATCGCCGCCATCGTGGTGCGGTCGTTCTTTCCGCCGAAGAGCGAAACGCCCAAAAAGCGCTGAAAATCTAGCCGGCCACCTCGACCGCGAGGCCTTGCTCGATGGGACGGGCCGGAAGAACTTGAAACCCGGCGTTTCGACATTGTTTGATCACCCCTTCTCTGACCTCGGGCGGGCTCCAGACGAGCACGCAGCCGCCGCCTCCGGCACCGCATATCTTAACAGCTTCGGCGCCGGCCTCCAAGGAGACGCGCTTGAGCCGCTCGATCTCGGGGCTCGTGAAAACCGACGAGAGCTTGACCCTCGCGTTGTACTCTTCGTTCAGAAGGTCTTTGATGGCGCTCCAGTGGCCGGCATTGAGTACCCTGACCATCTCGTCGGCTACGACTTTGAGCTCGCCGAGCGCCGCCATCGCATTGCCCCGTTTTTCGATCGTGTCCTTCAGCACTTCCCAGTTATTCAGACCGGATTGATGAGGCTTGCCGGTGTAAACGAGAATGAAGTGTTTTTCTATTTCAGCGAAGCACGCTTTTGACACGAACTTTTGAGGTTTGCAGCCGTCGGCGCTGTAATGAAGCAGATTCAATCCGCCCAAAAGCGGCGGATAGTAGTCTTGAGTTCCCGTCGGAACATGCAGCACCTTCGCCTCGATGTTCGAGGCTGCCGTGACCGCCTGATCCACGGTGAGCTTGCGGTCGAGCCAGCGGCTGAACGCGCCCAAAAGCGTGACGCTCAACGAGGAGCTTCCGCCGAGTCCGCCGCCCACCGGGCTTTCGGACCGCGTGCGGAGCTCGAAACCGAACGGCGGCTTCCAATAGCGCACGTGCTCCCGTAATAGCCTGAACGAGCCGTCTTCGTCGGCCAGACACTCTTCGACCGAAGCGTAGGTCTTTTTCGCGCTCATGTCGTCGATGATCAAAGTCACCTGACGATCCGAGCGCTGCGTGATCTCGGCGTAAGTGAAGATGTCGATGGCCACGTTCAGAGTGGTCGCGCGGCCCAAGAACGTATACAGCGGCCAGAGATCGAGGGTGCCTCCGGCCAGATCCACGCGCGTGGGGGATTTCGCCGAAACCTTCGTCATGAAGCGTCCGACTTCTTCGAGGCGTCTCCCGACGATTGCGTATTCGAAGGGCTTGGCGCCGGCGTGGCTTTGTCTTTTAAGAGCGTCTGAACCGGCAGCGAGTCGATACTCGAAGTATCGAGAGTAACGAACTCTTTCGAGTTGCTGCTTTTGACCTTGTATTCGTTCTTGCCTTTAGCGCCCTCGCTCCACATGAGCTCGAGAAGCGGCTTGCCGTCGGCGGCCTTCAGCTTCAGATACTTTTTGAATGACGTGGCATCGGCCTTGACGAACTCTTTTGCTTTGAGCGCGCCCACTTGCGAAAGCAGATCGCTCACTTTGGCCTGGTCGACTTCTTTGTTCGCGTTCGACGCCTTCGACGACTCGGCCAGCGCCCAAGTGCCGTCTTTTTGCTCGAGGCTGACGCCGATCGAGCCGGTATTGATTTCGAGCCCCTTCACGTCGGCGCGCTGAAACTCGAACGGCTTTTTCTTGTCGCGGAAATCGCCGGGCCCTTTTACCAGCGCGTCGGCCGAAGTCCCGAAAATCTTGTAAACCGGTTTGAGGTTGCCGGCGGACGCGAACGCCTCTTGTTGTTTGTTGGCCTCACTGACTAATAAAGTCCAGGGCTCGGTGCCGTCGGTAAACCCGAGCGTCACCTTGACCATCGGGTTGCTCAGCCCGTTCTTGGCAAGCGCCCCGCCAGCCGATTTGTCTTCGCCGGCCACGTCCGTCGCTTTGAGATTCTCGATCTGCGAGATGTAATTTCCAACTTCGTCGGCGCCAACGTCGCCTTCGCCGCCCTCGAACTGCCAAGCCCCGTCTTTTTTGACGAGCGAGGTCTTCTGCGTCTTGCCACCCTTTTTCGTCTCGATCTTCAGGCTGGATGCCGACTTTCCTTCGAGGCGATAGAGAGACTTGTTGCGGAGATCCTTCGCGGTTTTGTCGCCGAAGCCTTTCCAGATCGCGTTCGCGACCAGAACGGCGTTGTCTTGATTGCGGCGCAGATAAATCTTGCCGCCGATGGCGTCTTTGCCGACCGAAATCGTTTCGGTCTTACCGTCGCCTTCGAGCTCGACCGTGTAAAACGGCTTATCGAGACCGAAAATCGCCCAGTCGATTTGCTCGGTGATTTCGCTCTCGCTCTTTTCGGTCGTCAGATTCTCGACCCAGCCTTTGATGGCGTCTTCATCGGCGAGATCTTGCACCGGCTGCGTGACGTGCCAATCGGCGCCCTCTTTCTTGATCTCGAGGGTCTTGCCGTCTTTCGTGAGCTTCACCCGGCTGACCTTGTCTTTCTCGATCTTGACGACCACGGCCTGCTGCTCTTTTACCGTCTCTTCAGCTTTGCGTTTCTTGAACTCGCCGAAGTACGCGTAAGCCGCAAGCAGCCCGACGATGACGGCCATGATGAGCGTGCCTCGAAACTGTTTCATCCTAAGCCCCCCGGCGGCGCAGCCACATGATCACGCTCAAAATCAGCATCAGAATGGGCGCCGGAACGAAAATGCCCCAGAATGCGGCCCGCGCCGTGCTTTGCTCCATCTGGAGCGTCGTGCCTTTCGCCACCTTAGGGCGAATCGACACGAGATCGGCGTCTTTCGCCAGAAACGCGAACGAGTTCACCGCCAAATCGCGATTGAGCTGCATGTGTAGCATGTTGTTCGTCAAGAAATCGCTGTCGCCGACCGCGACGAGCGAAAACTCTTTGGGCTCTTTGTTGTCTTTATGCTGGATCGTACCGTTCACGCTCATTGCGACGGTCAGCGGCCCCTTCGGATCGCTCTCCGACGGACGCACTTGATTC
>DASUEL010000381.1:0-2229 GCA_036275095.1 Bdellovibrionales bacterium | reverse complement strand
TGGGCTTGTCGACGAGATCGTGCGGCTCGAAGACAAATATGTGCGGGCCGTCGCTTGGATTCACGACGTGAACCGTCTGCCGTCCTACGGAGAGCTGAAAAATTGGACACCCAAAGACGAGCCGAAAACATTCAAAAAACTCTGGATGAATCCCCGCCACAAAGAAACCGTCGAAAAACACGGTAAACGCCCGAAAAAATAAGGCGCGACCGTCTGCGAGGAGCCGGCAAGCGCGGGAGCGTCTTCTCAAGCCGCGGGCTTGTAACGCGCGTGGCGCACGATCGCGATGAGCGCGAACAGAGCGAGCAGCCCCGCGCCGGCGCCGGCTATTTTCAAATGGCCTTTGGCCTCTTCATCTGCGCGGCTCTGGAGACCGGGCCGGGCGTTTTGGTCGGCTTGGGCGATGAAGGTTTCGGCGGAGCTCCTAGAAAACCGGTATGCGGTCACTCCCGCGACGCCTGTGACGATCAGGAGCACGGCGAGTACGACGGCGACGACCATGGAGCCGATCGCGCGCTGAAGCGCGAGCAAGATAATGCCGATGAAAACGAAAATGACGGTGAGAGTGACTTGTAGCGTACCGGCGAAACCCAGCTCGTCGAGGCCGACCATCTAGGCCATCTCGACGAGCTCGCGGATCGCGCCGCGGATACCTTGAAAAAGCTGGTGCGGCTTCGCGTCGCCGTACATGTAAGCTGGCGTCGTGATGATGCGATGTTCACGGTCCGTGACGTAATCGTCGACCGCGCAGACTTCGTGCACGGCGCCGGTCTTCTCGATCTCTTTCGAGGTGTCAGAGGAGGCGCCGACCGTAACGGTCACGCCCTGCGAGCCCAGCACTTTCGCGACGATCGCCGGCGCGATACAGATCGCGGCGATCGGCTTTTGCTTCTGGTAAAAATCTCTGACCACCCGCTCGACTTCGGGGTGCACTTTCGCGTTCGCGCCGTCGGAGCCCCACGAGCACAAGTTCGTCGCGGCACCGAAACCGCCAGGCATGACGAGCCCGTCGAACGCATCGGCCGTCAGCTCCCTGATGTTTTGAATTTTGCCGCGGGCGATACGCGCGGCTTCTTGAAGAACGTTGCGCTCCTCGCCGGTTTTTTCAAATTTGATGTGATCGACGGCCTTGATCTTCATGTCGGGCGCGAACACTTTGTACTCGGCGCCGGCCTCGGAGAGCGCGATGAGCGCGCTGACGGCCTCGGTGATCTCGGACCCGTCTTTAAACCCGCACCCTGCTAAAACCACGGCGATCTTTTTCATAGCCCCGTCTTAACGCGCCGGAAGCCCGGCGGTCAATTGGCCTTAAATTCAAAATTTTGAACGGTGCTGCACTGGGTGAGCGGAATCTTCGACCCGTTCGTTTCGAGCGGCTCCGTCACGCAGAGCTGCAAAATTCGCGACAAATACGGCACCTCGTTGCTCGTCACGATTACGATGTGCAGCGGGACCGACTCGCCGTCTTCGGTTTTGATGATTTTATCGAACTTAAAACGCGTGGCATTGAGCTGGCAATCGGGGTAGCGCGGATCGCACGCTTTGCTCGACGGCTTGGGCACCGGCATCTTGATCGTATCGACTTTTAAATTATGGTACGTGCCGTTCTCATCAGCGGGGTCTTCGGCGCACAGCCTGAACTCGCCGGGAGCGCCTTCGAGACCTTCGGTGGTATCTTGTACGCCGTTTCGGACGATCGTCTGCTCGATGCGCAGAACGGAGTACCCGCTCTGAGGCGTCACCTGCAGCACGAGCTGCGTGAGATCGCGAATCACGTTCGGCGGCTGATTGACGGGCGCCGCCGTGTCTTGAACATGCACGAACTCACCGGCCTGAAAGGTCCACGGGCCCTTTACGCTTTCGTTCAGCGCCGTTTGAACCTCTTGGCACGCGATCGCGGGGCCCGGCTTGTTCACGAGCTCGGGCTCGAGACAGCCGCCCAGAAGAAATATCAACAGCGGAAGCAAGAGCGCCGAAATCGCGTGAAGAATAGAAAACGAGGCGATCTGAAACTTGGTCATCAAACCGAATCCCATCCCCAGATCCACATGGGGACTGGCAGCACGCGGTTGAGGGTTTCGGCCGTCGCCGGATCAAATTTGTGAATCTCCGAAGGCGAGAGGGGCCCGAACAGAAGTTTCACGATGTCTTGCTCGGAGTCGGTGCAGAAGATGTTCTTTCCGACGCCGAAATAGAATTTGTTCCCGCGCTGCTCGAGTGTGAAGTCTT
>DASUEL010000380.1:0-3740 GCA_036275095.1 Bdellovibrionales bacterium | reverse complement strand
TTTTCTTCTTCGCCGGTTTTGGCTGGCCCTGTTTCGTGTCGGTGAGCTCGAGTTTGGCGTCTTTGCTCTTATATATAAGGAAGGCGCCGAACAGTACGAACGGAATGCTCAAGAGCTGGCCCATGTTCATGAACATGCCCTGCTCGAAGGCTACCTGATTCTCTTTGGCATATTCGACTAATATGCGCGTTCCGAAAATGCAAATGAAGAACAGGCCCCAAAGCTTGCCCTTATACAAACCCCAATCGGTTTTGTAGTACAGGTGGCGCATCAAAAGAAACGTCAGAAAATAGCAGAACGACTCGTACAACATGGCTGGATGCCGGGGAATTTGGTCGACGCGCGCGAAAACGACGCCCCAATCGCCGCCCGTGGGTTTGCCCAGAATTTCGGAGTTCATCAGGTTGCCCAAGCGAATGAAACACGCGGTCAGCGCGATCGGAATCGTAAGGCGGTCGATCAGCCAGCGCAGGTCGTAGCCGTAGCGGCGGCTGAAGAGAATCATAGAGATCAGATTGCCCAGGGTGCCGCCATGGCTCGCGAGGCCGCCTTCCCAAATGTAAAGTATTCGGATCGGGTCACGCAGATAAACCTCGGGCTCGTAAAAGAGGCAGTGGCCCAGCCGGGCGCCGATGGTCGTGCCGAGAATCAAATAGAGCAAGAGGGCATCGAGGTGTTCGGTGTTTTTTCGCTCGCGGCGAAAGATGTTGTCCATGAAGCGAAAGCCGATCAAGAAACCGGCGGCGAAGAGTAAGCCGTACCAACGAAGCGTTAAGGGCCCGATTGATACAATCTCAGGACTTGCACTCCAATTGATGATCATGCCGCGCCTCCGGTTCGTTGAGCTCGTGCCGGCTCAAGTTCTGATACCTGTAAAGTCTGGCATAAAGTCCATTCTGACGCAAAAGGTCTTCGTGGGAGCCCTGTTCGAGAAGCGTTCCCTTGTTCAAGACCAATATGCGATCGAGATTTCTCACGGTGCTCAAGCGATGGGCGATCACCAGCGCCGTGTGGTTCTCCGAATGTTCGCGCAGCAAGCCATCCAGTCCGCGCTCCGACTCCGAATCGACGTTTGCCGTCGCTTCGTCGAGAATCCAAAGCTTCGGCCGCCCGTGAAGAGCCCGGCAAAATGAAATGATTTGGCGTTCGCCCCGCGAGAGGTTGCCGCCGCCTTCTTGAAGCTGATGGTCCAATGCGCCTTTTAGAGTCGTGATCGGCGCGCCGCGATCGCGCCAGAGCGTGATGTTTTCTTTAGTGGTTCCCGAAAACAGAAATACATCTTGCTGAATGAAGCCGATGACCGTTCGGAGGCTCTTGAGATCCCATTCGCGCAGATCGATCCCATCAAGCAGGATGCGGCCGCGCTGGGGCTCATAGAATCGCATCAATAGGCTGATGAGCGTCGTCTTGCCCGAACCTGTGGGCCCCACGATGCCGATTCTTTCGCCGGCGGGAATACGAAGTGAAAAGTCGCGGAGAACCCAATCCTCATCGTTGTAAGCGAACCACACGTTCTCGAAAACGATCTCGCCCCGAAACTCGGCCGGCGGCTCGCGCGAGGTCTGACGCTCGAGCGGCCACTTCAAGACGGAGAAAACCCGCTCAGCCGAAGTCATGCCCGAGAGTATCACGTTCCACTTGTCGGCCACCTCGCGTACGGGCTGAAAGAGCGAGCTCACGTAAGCGAAATATGAAACGAGCATACCGATTTTGATCTCGCCCGAAAGCGCCATGCCGCCGCCGTACCAGATCAAAAGGCCCATGCTTATTCCGGTGCACATCGTGATCGTCGGCTGAAACAGGGCGAAGACGCGGACGGATGCGAACTGCGCGACCGCGAAGGCCTCATTCTGCTCCTTGAACTTCTGTTTTTGCAGGTCCTGGCGATTGAGCGCGTGAAGCGTGCGCATGCCTTGAATGTTTTCGGCCAGAAACGCATTGAGCGCCGAAAGACGGGCCCGCATGGTCGTGTACGCGATCTTCAGGCGTTTGCTGAAATAGATCGACAAAAGGATGAGGGCGGGAAGCACGCTGGCGGTGATCAGGCCGAGCTTCCAGTTGATGACGATGAGGCTGATCAGTATTCCGAGCGCGACGAGCACGTTGCCGATGATCGTGACGAAGCCCGAGGCGAACATGTCGGAGAGCGAGGAGATGTCGTTCGTCACTCGCGTCACCAGGCGCCCGACGGGCACGCGGTCGAACTGCGCGACCGGGATCCGCAAGAGATGTGCATACATTGAGACGCGGAGATCCTGCATGACCTTTTGCCCGAGGATCGCGAACAAATAACCCTCTCCAATGAGCGACGAAACCCGTGCCAGCTCGACGAGCGCAAGCAGCGCGGTTAGCCCTTTCAGCCGCTCCATGTCGCCGGGGATGACAGCCGAATCGACCGCGTGGCCGAGGAGCCAAGGCTCGAGCAAAGTGGCGACCGTCGAAGTCATGGCGAGCAGGAGCCCGCAGATAAAATACAGCTTATGTTTCCAGATCTTCGCTGTGAGCTCGAAGAAAGCTTGGCGCGAGGGCCGGCCGATCACTTGATCCTCGGCTTCGAGGCCGCCTTCGCGAGCGTTAGGTTTCGATTTGCCGGAGATATTCATCCAACTCCTCCTGAACCTGCTGCTGCTCGTAAAATTGGCGATAAAGGCCTGGCTGACTCAATAGCTGGCGGTGCCCTCCGGTTTGGACGATTTTGCCGTCTTTCATCACGAAAATTTGATCGGCGTTTTTCACCGTTGAGATCCGGTGCGCGGCGATGATTTGAGTCCGTTCGAAACCGGCGCTCTGCAGGCCCGAAAGAATTCGCTCCTCAGTGTGAAAATCGACGCTCGAAAGCGCGTCGTCGAGAATGAGAAGCGGCGGCTCGCGAACGAGCGCCCGCGCGATGCTGATGCGCTGTTTTTGCCCACCGGAAACGTTGATGCCGCGTTCACCCAGCTTTGTTTCGTAGCCCAGCGGAAAGGCGGCGATCTCGTCATGCACCGACGCGAGGCGCGCGGCCGATTCGACATGTTCGCGGCCGCGGACCATTCCGAACGCGACGTTTTCGGCGATGGACTCGCTGAACAGAAACACGTCTTGCGCGACGAACCCGATTTGCTCGCGCAAATCAGCCGCCGACCAATCGTTGATGTCGATGCCGTCAATGTAAATTCGGCCGCGTGGAACGGCATAGAGTTTCGCGAACAGTGAAAGAAGCGTCGTCTTGCCGGAGCCGACGGGGCCCATGAACGCGACACGAGTGCCTGGTTCTATGACGAGATTAATGTTCTGCAGGGACGGCTTCGCGGCTCCGGGATAAGTGAACGTCAGGTCATTCACCAATATACGCCCGTGCAACTTGCGGCCTTCGGGCCCGGCCTGCGGTATTTCTTCGGGTTCTTCGAAAATTTCTTTCAGGCGCCAGCTGCTCGCGACCGATTTTTGATAATGCGTGATCGCGAGGCCGAGCGCCGCCATCGGCCACACGAGCTTCTGGATGTAACGCTGGAATGCAACGAAGGTACCGAGGCTCAAAGTCTGGCCGATGACGCTTTCGCCCCCGACGTAAAGCAGCAACACGAGCCCGAGGCTGACGCTGAAATCGAGGAGCGGGCCGAACGCGGTTTGAACCCGCGCCAGATGAACGTTCAGCCGTACGTTCTCGAGGCCCGCTTTCTTGAATCGTTCAATCATGGTGTCTTCAATGGCGAATGACTTGACGACGCGGGCTCCGATCAGGCCTTCTTGCGCGAGAG
>DASUEL010000379.1:0-4198 GCA_036275095.1 Bdellovibrionales bacterium | reverse complement strand
GGCCAGAGCAGGAGCATCGCGAGGCTGAAGTTGCCGTAGATTCGCTGCGTGGACGCGATGAGAAGCCAGCTCGCGGCTCCGATAAGGAGATTCAAGGGCCACTGAGCCCCGAAGCCCAGCGCGCAGAAATACGCAGTCATTGTGAGTCCGGCGAATGGGCTCGAATACTGAAAGCCGAAGCGGAAGTTCCGGGCCCAGCCCGCGACGAAGGCGGGAAGAGAGTCGTACATTCTGACTTGGTAGAGACCGCGCTCATGCAGGACTTCATATGGGCGGCCGAGCCTGAGACAGAGATTGGCGGCCGCGAGATCGTCGTTGATGTGTTCAGTTAAATGGTGGTGGCCTCCGTGCCCCAAATAGTATTCGCGCTCGAACATCAAGTATTGGCCGTTGGCGTACACTCTTCCAGGCGAGGGCTTGGAGTACGGCGCCGTCGACGCCAAAAGTAAGAAGTGAAACGGGCCCATCAGCCGCTCCCACAAAGTCTCACAGCGATGGTAGGGGAGAGTCGTGAGCAGCGCGAGATTCTTGGCGAGCGCATGGGAGACCGCGACCTGAACGCTTTGAGGTTGGTGAGTCGTATCCGCGTCGGTGAATAGCAAGTACCGGCCGCGCGCCTCCTGTGCACCCGTGTAACAGGCCCACGACTTCGGCCCCTTCCAGCGCGCCGGGCGCTCAGCCGAGAGAATCGTTTTGAACCCAGAGGCGCGCGCCAACTCGCCGGTTTTGTCGGTCGAGCGATCATCGACGATGATGATCTCCAAATGCGGGTACGTCAGCTGCTTGAGCGAGGCCAGAAGTTTCGGGAGCACCTTCTCTTCGTTACGCGCAGGAACAATGATAGAGACCGGTGGCCATTCGGCGGGCGGCGCGGGGCGGGACGGGTTTCGCGGCCACATTCGAAGAAAGAGCGACGCGGCTCCTCCGGCGGCCAGTAATGTGAACAGCAGGCTCATGGGTTAGCGTGCGCCGTTGAGGCGCGCGAGTGTTTCAGCAACGCCGGGGTAGCCTTGGTCGTACCAGTGCCACCAGCTCAGGATCATGATGGTATGACCGAGGAGAATGAAGAAGTGGCTCCACATTTCGACCCGGTCGGATTTCATGGTCAGGTAACGATGCCAATGGAGAGCTTCATCGACGATGCTGTAGAGAAAGCTCAAAGCAATCAGCGCAAGCGACGGAAATCGAAAGAACGACGGGTTCTCGTAGGCGAGGCATAGGCTCACAACGCTCGAGATTCCGGCGGCGATGGTAATTCCGTGAACGAGGGACTCGCCTTTTTTGAGAACCTCTTTGTAAGCCGTGCGATGCCCGATGGTGTCGAACGCGATGGCTCCGACGAAAATGAAGGTGCCGACGGGGACATTCCAGACATAGCCCGGCCAGACGACGCCGTTGAAGTGGCCGAACAAAACGAAACCCGTCGTCGAGAAGAGAAGCCCGCACATCAGGCCAACCCAAGCAATATAGACGATCCAATCTTCGCGCGTGAAGAGCCTGATCTGCCCCACGTAGGCGAGGGTGTCGGCGATAAAAGATGTTTGCGGTTGATTCACTAGCGATACCTCTGAATCTGCTGGCGCTGGTAACCCCAGAACGCGAGGGACGCGAAAATTAAAGCATAAGCGAGGAGCCAGAGCCAGCTCTTCAGCGGCGAGTCTCCGCGATTAATCGAAGTCCAGACGACTTCGCCATAATGTCGCGAAGGCAAATAGGCTGACACTTTGGCAATGGCTGGAGGCAAAAGCTGCGGGGGCTTCCAGAGACCGCCCGCGAACGAGAGCGGCAAGTAAATCATGTTCGCTAAAGGCAGAGCGGATTTGGGGCTCACCCAGTAGCCGAGCGCGATACCCAAAAACAAGAACGGGGCGCTTCCAAACGTGAGAACAAACGCGAACTCAGCCCATGCGCGGCTTGAGAGCTCAACTGGGGTCGTGGCATTACAGGCCACGATTACGACGAGCGCGGCTAGCAAGGCGAACACGAGAGCAGTCAAAAGCCGGGCTGCGAAAACAGTGTGGGCCGCGACGGGAAGCGTTCTCAGATATTCGGCCCATGGCGAGCTCCGGTCGTTGGCGATTCCGACTCCGAATTGAAAAAACACCACGCCGAAAACGGCGAAGGCCGCAAAGGAGCCCATGATGATGTTCGCGATTTGTACGGTCTTGGCTTCTTCTTGCGCGAAAAACAGGAAGAAGAGCGCCGGGAACAAAAGAGTCGGAACGACGTAGGCAGGTTGGCGCCAGAGCTCGAGAAACATGATTTTGAAATGGGCAAACAGCATATTCACGCCTGCACCGCCTGCACGTGGTCGAGCGCATCTTCAAGGGTCGCAGGGAGGACCTGCAGATCGGTGAACTCAATGTCGCGCCTTACAAGCTCTTTGACTAAAGCATCTGAGTTTGGCGTATAGAAAACAAAATGGTCGTCTTGAGGCTCGCACGCGCTCGCCGCTTCGAGCCGCACGGGCTTGGGCATCCACACGCGGACCCTTCTAAAGGGCGCGAGTTTTCGGAATGCATCGGCGGTGCCCGAGTAGATGAGCTTACCGCCACGCAGAACCAGAACTTTGGTGGAAAGCGCTTCGGCCTCTTCGAGATAATGGGTGGTCAGAAAGAATGTCTTTCCGCTCTTCGCCATGGACTGGACCCGTGACCACAGGTTTTTGCGTGCAAGATAATCGAGACCAGTGGTGGGCTCGTCCAAGAAAATAGTATCGGGGTTTCCGCAAAAGGCGAGCGCCAGCCCGAGGCGCCGCCGCTGACCGCCGCTGAGCCCTCCGGCCTGGCGGCTCCAGATTTCTTGAAGCAGGAAATCATCCCTCACGGTGTCGGCCGTCATTGGATCGGCATAGTGGCTGCGAACCAGGCCTACGAGCTCCCGGACCAGCAGATGTTTCGGAAAATCACTTTCTTGTGGTGTGACCCCGATTCGTTTTCGAGCGTAATGGCGGGAGGGATCTTGGCCCATGAGGCGGACCTCTCCCGAAGTAGGCGTTTGGCGGCCGAGCATGAGATTGAAGGTCGTAGTCTTACCTGCGCCATTGGGACCGAGGAGAATTACGACGTCGCCAGGTCCGACTTCGAAAGAAACACCTTTGAGCACCTCGTGAGACCCGTAATTTTTGTGGACTTGCCGAAGCGATACGACCGAAGGCATCCAAAAATATTAGGTGGACAATAAGAGTGAAAACAATAGAATTCTGCCATGCTCGCGCCAAATAATCAGTTAGAAGCCGTTGAACGACTGATGCTGGAACTCGCTCAGGGCAATGGTTTCAGCCGCATGGGTCAAATCATCGAAGAGCAACTGCGCTCGGGCGGCAAGCGCTTGCGTGCGCGGCTTGCGCTCGCGGCGTTCAAGAAGCTGGCTCCGGATCGCCCCGCCGCCGTAGGTTGGGCGGCCGCCTGCGAGCTTTTGCATAACGCCACGCTCGTTCATGACGACATTCAAGACGGCGACCGTTTGCGCCGCGGCCATCCGACAGCGTGGGTTCTTCATGGCACCGCGCAGGCGATCAATGCGGGCGACCTCATGCTCATGCTGCCGTTTTCTGCTATCGATCGCCTCGAAGCGCCGCCCGAGCATAAATGGCTTATTTCAAAATCGCTGGCCGAAGCCGCGCAACAAATCGTGCGTGGCCAATCGTTCGAGGCTGACCTCATTGAAACCTGCGGTGAGCCCGGAGGATTAGACAACTATCTCGCGTGCATTCGCGGTAAGACCGCGGCCCTCTTTCGTTTGCCGGTTGAAGGCGCCGCTATATTAGCAGGTATTACCGAATCAGAGGCTCGGCGTGTCGGCGGCGTATTTGAGGAGCTCGGCGTCTTGTTTCAAATTCAAGACGACGTTTTGGATTTGTATGGCGATAAAGGCCGCGAGATGCCCGGGCAGGATCTGCGTGAGGGAAAAGTCAGCAGTCTCATCGTCGAACATCTGAAAATTTATCCTGAGGACCGCGCGTGGCTCGTGGGGCTACTGAGGACTCCACGGGAGCGAACCTCGCAAGCCGATGTCGAAAAGGCGATCGCGAAGTTTTCAGAGGGTGGAGCGCTGGAGAGAAGTCTTGCGCGGGCGCGAACGATCGTCGCCGAAATGATGAGCGCTCCCGAGCTAAAATCAAACGCCGGGCTTAGAGAGCTCGCAACGGAGCTCGTCGCCAGCATGTTGAAACCGATAGAAAACGTCTATTCGTCTA
>DASUEL010000378.1:0-7572 GCA_036275095.1 Bdellovibrionales bacterium | reverse complement strand
CGTTGCTCGAGGCGAGCGCCGCGCGCACGTCGGCCGCCGCGCGGATCGAAAAGGGCGCATAACCGTTCGAAGCCGGCATCCGGTGACGCTCGGTCATGAAATTCAGGACCGAGGCCTTGACGGCCTCGAGATTGCCCGGATCTTTGAGTCGCAGTGAAATGACGTCAACAAAGCTCGAGCCGAAGAGGCGCCGCATTCCCGTCGCGAGCGGAACGAGCACGAACTTGTCGGTCCCCAACATCGTCGAAATTCCGCTCGTCTCCGGCACCACGCCGACCACGTGAAAGCCGATCTTGTTGATTCGGATCGATTCTCCCAACGGCGATCTTCCGCCGAGTAGCTCGTCGGCCAAGGCCGAGCTGACGAGGGCGTGCTTTACGCGCTTCAAGTTGTCTTCGGCGGCGAAGAAGCTTCCGTTCTCGATCTTGACGCTATGAATGTTCTGGAACTGGCCGTCGACGCCGACGATGCGCACGCGGTGAGTCGCGTTGCGAAAGCTCACGTGACCATAGCGGGCCAGCCAGGGCGCGGTCGCCTCGATCTCCGGAACGTGGCGAACGAGGGCATCGGCATCGGTGAGGCGGAGACGCGGCACGCCCATCTCGGGGTCCGTGCTATCGGTCGCCGCCTTTCGCGGGCCCGCGTACAAGCGCATGATGTTCGAGCCCATGGCGATCATTTGCTGCTGAATCGAGTCCTGCGCGCCCCGGCCCAAGGCAAGTGTCGCGATGATCGAGGCCACGCCGATCATGACGCCGAGAACTGATAGAGCCGTCCGGACTTTGTTGTTTCTCAAGGTCTTGAAGCCTTGAGTGAAGTAAGCGAGCATCTGCGGCCACTGAGACGCGTGATCCGGGCCGCTCCGCGCGGCCGCTGGCGCAGGGGCCGGCGGCACGGGCCTCAGCCGGGTATCGGAGTGTATGACACCGTCGCGCATTCGAATCACCCGCTTGGCGCGCGATGCGATCTCTTCTTCATGCGTGATCATCACGACCGTAAGGCCTCGTTCGTTGAGCCGCGAGAAGAGCTCCAAAACCTCTTTCTCGCTCGCCGAATCCAGATTGCCGGTGGGCTCGTCGGCGACGAGGAGCCGTGGCGCGTTCGCCAGCGCTCGGGCAATCGCGACCCGCTGTTGCTGGCCGCCTGAGAGCTCATTCGGCCGGTGCTCCACGCGGTGGCCGAGCCCGACTTGCGCGAGCAGCTCCTCGCAGTGGCGGCCGGCAAGAGGACGATCTGCGGCGCCCGAGTACATGAGCGGAAGGCCGACGTTTTCCTTCGCGCTGAGGTTCGGAAGCAGATTGAACTGCTGAAAAACGTAGCCGACGTCTTTGAGGCGAGCCGCGGCCAGCTCATCCGAAGCGAGGCTCGATACGTTTTTTCCAGCGAGCCGGTAGGTGCCGGCCGTCGGCGTATCGAGCAGCCCGATGATGTAAGACAGCGTCGACTTGCCGCTGCCTGACGGTCCCATGATGGCAACGAAGTCGCCGGCTTCGATCGTAAGGCTGACGTCGCGCAAAGCGTGCACGGTGGTTTCGCCGACTCTGTAGGTCCTCGAAACGCCCGACAGCTCGATTAAAGTGTTCGATTTACCGTCCGCCCGCACCGCGAATCCTCTCGAACGGCGTCAACGGGCTCGAGGCTTTCTTTGCCCCCGGCTTGTACGCGGGCGCAAGCACGACGTCACCTTCGGCAAGTCCCGAGACGACTTCGGTATTGCGCCCGTCGGAGACGCCGGTCTCGATTTTTCGGGTGACGAATTCGCCGCTGGGAGCGCGCAGGAGCACCGTACGCGAGCGCTGGCGAACGGTGATCGCATCGTTGGCGAGCACGAGCACGTCCGGCTTCGACTCGATGACGAAAGTCACGTTCGCGGTCATTCCGCTGCGCATGAAGGCAGGCACGTGATCCGGAATGACGTCGACGATGTAAACCGTGACGTTGTTCACCAGCTTACCTTCGAAGGCGATTTTTTTGACCCGGCCCGAAATAGGGTGCTCGGGATACGCATCGAGCACGATCTCGGCGGCCTGCCCCCGCTTCACACCAGCCAGGTCGGTTTCATCCACTTGCGCTTTGACGACCAATCGGTTGGACATCACGAGCAGCGGCTCGCCGATTCCAAACGACTGGCCAGGCTCGATATTTTTCAGAATGACTGTGCCCGACATCGGCGCCAAAAGCGGCGTCGGGCGATAGAGCTCTTCCCACCGGCGAAGCTCCTCGGGTCCTTTCGATCGGGCCGCGTCCATCAGGGCCGCGCGCTCGAGCGAGCTCAGCCAGGCCAGGACTTGGCCTTTTTCGGCGCTGGCGCCTTCCTCGATCAGGATGCTTTCGACTCGCCCGCCGATCGGCGGCTTGATTTCGAGCCGGTTGTCCGGCTGAACCGTAGCGGTCGCGGTGACCGCGACTCTGACTTCGTCGCGCGAGACACGTACTTCACGGAACGTGTTCTCGTCACGCTCGCTGCGCGCCCTCAGCCAGCCGAACAGCGCGCCCGCGAGCATGAGCGCGGCGGTAAAAGCCATGAATCGGCGGGAGAGGAATAGTCGTTTCATTCGAACACCTTTTGTCCCTGAATCTGCTCCCAAGCCGACTGCGCGAGCACACCGTCGCGCGCAGCCTGCAGAACCTGCTTCTGGCGGTTGATCCACTCGTTCTCAATCAGGTCCCAATCTTCGAAACTGAGGAGGCCATTGTTGTATTTCTTCCGCGCGATTTCGGCGCGAATCTCCGCGGCCTTGCGAAATGCTTCTTCCATTTTGAGTTTTTCGACGGCTTCGATGAATGCGGAGTACGCGCGCTCGAGCCGCAGAACCAGCTCGCGGCTTACGCCGTCACGTGCCGACGATGCCGACGCCCATCGTGCCGACGCGCCCTTGACGCCGTGGTAGTCACGCCCGCCGTCGAAAAGCGGCACCGTCAAGGTGAGGCCCACCCAAGCCCGCCGGCTCTCGTTCGTAGCGAGGTCGGCTCCCGTGGCCGCATAGCCGCCCGTGAGATCGAGCGACGGCAGAAAGCCGGAGGTCGCGATGCGTATGCCCGCTTCAGCCGCGGCTTCGTTGAAGACACTTTCCTCGTACTGAGGCGTGCTGCGCGCGAGAGCCTTGAAATCGGGTTTGGGGCCCGGGGCCATGTCGAGTGGCAATGACGAGCGCACCTCGAGAGTTTCGTAGCTCTCGAGCCCGAGCACCGACGCGAGGGCCGCCTGGGAAGAACGCTTCGCGTTCTCGGCTTGCACGGTTTCATAGCGCGCCTGTACGAGGTAGGCTTCGGCCAGCAAAAGCGAGCCTTTGTTTTCACGCCCGCTTTCAAACAAAAGCTCCACGAGCCGTTTGTTCTCTTCGCGTCGCTGAAGGAGCTCCTTCGTCAAGCGCACGCGCTCGGTAGCGTAGTGCAGATTCTGGTAAGCCGCTTTCAAGTCGTATGAGACGTTCGCGCGAACCGCGCGGAGCGAGGCGTTTTGCGCCTCGGAAAGCGCGTGAGTGCGATCGATCGTGCCGGCGTCGGCGAAACCCGAAAACAGATTGTAGCGGCCGGTGATCGCCGCTTCGACGGACGTGGAGTAGGTCGACGCGCCGGTGGCCACCGCTTGCGAATTCGTCGATACGCCCGTCAGCTCCGACGAGAGCGACGGAAACAGCGGCGCCTTGGCGGCGCCGGCGAGCGCGCGGGCGGCGCGCAGGTCGGCTTCGGCCGCGCGAATCTGCGCGTTGTTCTTGGCCGCGAGCGCGACGCACGCCTCCCAAGTCAGGGAATCCGCGAACGCCGTTTGCACGAAAAACAGAAAAATCAGCATCACCTCATAGAACGGCATTTTTGGCCGCTTTCTTAAGGTTTACCGGCACTTATGCGCGCAACACTGGTCTTCCGCCAGGCTGATCCGCGCCAGGCGCGAAGCGGCGTGATGGCCCGGCCGGAGGACCGGTTAAACGGCATCGATTTTGCGCGTTCATTAATGAGTTGGGCCTGCCGACAAGACTCAGTACGGAGGTTTCCACCGTGTTCAAGACCACTCGATCAGCGCTCAAATACGTTCCGCTAATTCAACGTGAATACGGCCTGAAGTACGGGCCCACGCTGCTCCGGTTTCTTCAGCTGACGCTGCTCGACGGATTCTCCGCCAAAGAGGTCTGCCGGTACGGAATGCTCGACCCGGAGAAGACGGCGGATCCTTCGACGGTCTTCATGCCTGGCGCGAAGTTCAAAGAGATCCTCTACAAGCTAAACGATCCGAATTGTTGGTGGATGTCCTTCGACAAGGTCTCGTTCGGCCAGGTCTGCGCGGCCTATGGTCTCCCGGCGCCGAAAGTACTGGCCGTGATCGATTATCCTTACGGCTGGAATTCCACCGGCCAGGTTTTCAAGGGCTCTGCCGACGTGCTTCGGTTTCTTCATGAAGACTTGCCGAACGAGTTCATCGTCAAGCCCGCAACCGGCTACCACGGCCGCGGGGTCACGCTCTATAAGCGGCTTCGTAACGGGTTTGAAAGCGCAACCGGAACCATTCTCACCGATCAGGCACTGCTCGATACGATGTTTCAACCCACGCGCTATTTCGACTTGAGCAAAGCGCGAGCGCACGGGCGCCCGGAGCGTATCATCATCCAGGAACGCATCCGCAATCACGCGGACCTCATCGACCTGAGCCGTACCGAATATCTTCAAACGCTTAGAATTTGCACGTTTCTCTCGAAGACCGGCGAGGTCCAGGTCATACCCGACGCTTATTTCAGGGCCATCGGCGCCGACGCCCCCACCGACAATTTCGTGAACGGGTCGACCGGCAACATCGCCTGCAGCGTCTCGATCGAGGACGGCAGGATCAAAACCGCGCTCAAGTCCGATGACGGTTTGTTCCTGAAGAAGATCGCGAATCACCCGAAGTCGGGCCTGAAGTTTAGCGGGTTTCAGATTCCTTACTGGCGCGAAACGATCGATCTGGTCAAACGCGCGGCTCCTCTGTTTTGGCCGCTCAAGTCGTTGGGTTGGGATATCGCGATCACCCAAGACGGACCGATGCTGACCGAATCGAACGTCACCTGGGATCCGATTCAGAATGCTTACGGCGCGATGAACGGCATCGTGCGGGCCTTCGCCGACGTCGAGCCGAAGATCGCGGAGTCCGTGACCGAAGCAAGGCTGCGCCGCGCGGCCTAAACGAGCCCGACGAAAGCCCAGGGTATGAAGTCCCGGCGTGCCGGATCGAGCTTCCTTTTTGTGCCGAAGGGCGAATGGACATCTTCGGCATGGAACGAATACCCTTAGTCTATGGCAACCTACTCCCTCTCCTACCTGAAAATCCTCGAGGCCGAGAGCATTCACATCATGCGCGAAGTCGCGGCGACGTTCGAGCGGCCGGTACTGCTCTACTCCGTCGGAAAAGACTCGTCCGTTTTGCTTCGGCTGTGCCAAAAAGCATTTTATCCCGGGCCGATTCCATTTCCGCTCTTGCACGTCGACACCGGATTTAAGTTCAAAGAAATGTACGAGTTCAGGGACAAAATCTGCGCCGAGCTCGGAGCCCAGCTCATCGTGCACCGGCACGAAAAAGCGATCGCGGCGAACACCAATCCGTTCGACCTCGGAACGCAAAAGTGCTGCGGCCTTCTCAAGACCGAGAGCCTTCTACAGGCTTTACGGGCAGGCCGCTACGACGCCGCGATCGGCGGCGCCCGCCGCGACGAAGAGCGCTCCCGCGCGAAAGAACGGATCTACTCGTTCCGAGACGCGTTCGGACAGTGGGATCCGAAGAACCAGCGGCCGGAGCTTTGGAGTCTATACAACGGGCGGATCAACGAAGGCGAATCGATTCGCGTCTTTCCGCTGTCAAATTGGACGGAGCTCGACATCTGGCAGTACATTTATCTCGAGCAAATTCCGATCGTGCCGCTCTACTACGCGCGCGAGCGCGAAATGGTCGTGCGCGGCCAGCAGCTGATCCCGATAGAGACCGGCAGCCGGCTGCTCGCGAACGAAAAACCCCAGAAGGTGATGAGCCGATTTCGCACGCTCGGCTGCTCGCCTTGCACCGGCGCGATCAAATCGAGCGCCACGACGCTTGAGGACATCATTAAAGAAGTCGTCTCTTTGAGAATTTCGGAGCGGTCGACACGCATTATCGACCACGACTCGGATGGCTCAATGGAAAAGAAAAAACGGGAAGGATATTTCTAACGTGAATATCGGTGAGTACCTAAAAAAAGACAGCGCGAAGCCGCTCCTGCGCCTCTCGACCGCCGGCAGCGTCGATGATGGCAAATCGACGCTCATCGGGCGCCTGCTACACGATACCCAAAGCATTCTCGAAGACCAGCTCGCGGCGGTTCGCAAGTCGTCCAAAAATTTTCAAGGCGGCGAGGTCGATTATTCGCTTCTCACCGACGGCTTGAAAGCCGAGCGCGAGCAAGGAATCACGATCGACGTGGCCTACCGCTATTTTTCGACCCCGATGAAGAAGTACATTCTCGCGGACACCCCTGGGCACGAGCAGTACACGCGTAACATGGCCACGGGCGCGTCCACGGCGCACGTCGCGGTCATTCTCGTCGACGCCCGCAAAGGCATCCTCACGCAGACCAAACGCCACTCGTTCATCGCGTCGCTCCTGGGGATCAAGCGGTTTTGCATCGCCGTCAACAAGATGGACTTAGTCGGCTACGATCCTCAGGTCTTTGAAAGGCTCATGGCGGAGTACCGTGATTTCGCGTCCAAACTGTCGATCTCCGACCTCCAGTTCTTTCCGATCAGCGCGCTCAAAGGCGACAATGTCACTTCGAAGTCGCCGAACACACCGTGGTTCACGGGCATGAGCCTGCTCGAGTACCTCGACAATCTTTACATCGACGCCGACCGCAACTTGGTCGACCTTCGCTTTCCGGTGCAGTTCGTAGTCCGCGGCCCCAATGAGGAGCGCTCCTATGCCGGCCAGATCAGCTCGGGCGTCATTCGCCGTCACGACATCGTGAAAGTACTGCCGTCCGAGAAAGAAACCCGCGTCAAATCAATCGTGACCTATGATGGAGAGCTCGAAGAAGCGTTCGCGGGAATGTCGGTCGGAGTCACGCTGGAACACGAGATCGACATCAGCCGGGGCGACATGCTCGTTCACCCGCGTAACCTGCCCCGGACCGACAAACACTTTGAAGCCATGTTGGTCTGGATGAACGAAAACCAGCTCGATCCCGCGCGGCCTTACGTCATTCAACAAACCAGCCAGACGACGAAGGCCATTATAAGCAGGCCGGAATATCTCGTGAACGTGAATACGCTCAGCCGCTCGCACGCCGAAACGTTGCGCCTCAACGAGATCGGGCGGGTCACGCTCGCCTGCCACCGCGCGCTCGCCTGGGATCCGTACGACAAGAATCACCACACCGGATCTTTCATCGTCGTGGATCCGATCAGCAATCACACCGTAGGCGCCGGCATGATCATCGACCGCTTGCCCTCGAAAGCACTTCGAACGAAAGCCGGTGAAAAGACCTCGACGAACGTCAAATCCGAAGAAACGCTCATTACGCCTGACGAGCGCCGCGAACGTTTCCAGCAGAAGGGCGTGACCGTATGGTTCAC
>DASUEL010000377.1:0-2185 GCA_036275095.1 Bdellovibrionales bacterium | reverse complement strand
GTTTTCGTGCCCGTCAGAATATTCGAATAGGTGACTTTATACTTGAGCGGGAAATCGAAGAACCGTTTCGCTTCGGCGGCCGGCGCGAATACCATCATCGCCGCGATCAGCATCAATAGTTTTTTCATTGGAACCTCACGAGCGCAATTTCTGCGCCTAGCTTTGCGAAGTAAACGTGAAACGATTCAGGTTGGATGTCGTGCAGCTGCATTGCGCCTTCGGACTTCCAGTACTCGAGGCGGAAGCCGCGCTCGACATGGGTGGCGTCGCGCAAAATGCGGCTCATGCTGGGCCTGAGTGCCGGCTGGCCGGCGGCCGTCAAGACGGCAATCATGAACTGCTCCATCGAAGTGGCCTTCAAGCCGAAAACCACCTCGGTGCTGTTCGAGCGAGTGGAGCCACAGGCAATTTGCTCATTACCGAAAATCAGCAGGCAGGCGCGGTCGTCGTCGCTGTAACGGAACTCGAACGGCACATTGACGGCGACTTGTGCGGTGCCGGTGATGATGTTCGAATAGGTCAGCCGCAGCTGTCCCGATCTCTTGAAGAACTCGCGGGCCTCGGCCGGCTGCGACAAGCACAAAAGCGCCGCTAAAAAGATAATACGAAACATGATTGATCCTCCTTAGGGAGCAATCGTATGGGCGCCGGATTCGCGGGATCAATTCGATAAACCGAAACTGCATTGAAACTGTTTGCCGCCGGCAAGCACGCATGGAAGGATGAAGCGAGGACCCCGAAAGGAGCCCCCATGAAACAGGCGATTGCGATAGTTCTTCTTCTGACGTTTTCGGCCGGAGCGCGCGCGGCGGGATCAAATTATTCCTATATATCTTGGCAGCCCGAGGCCGGGCAGTTCGCGGTTTCGCCGGGGCTGAGCTTTTCCTATGCGAAAGCCGATTTGTCGGGGTTTCTCCTGGGTTTTCAGGTGACCGGGGAGTCGACCTCCACGTCGACCGGCGTTTCGGTTCCCCTCGAGTACGGTATCACGGAAATGATCGGCGTCGGATTGAGTGTCGGTTATGGCGCTTCGACGAGCGAAACCAAAACGACGGTCATGGGTTCGGCGCCGACCGAAAGCAGTTCGAGCAACCGGGGCTTCAGCAACTTAGGCCTCGACGTAAAGCTCCGGCATCTTTTCGGCAACTTCGGCCTGTATTACGGCGTGAGCGCTTCGGTCAGTCCTGGAGAAGCGACTTACGATTCGTCCGCCAAAGAAGGGAATAATTTCTCCGGCGGTTTCTCGGCTTCGCCATTTCTCGCGTTTCACGTAGCCGCGAATTCCGGCGTCTTCATCGGCGCGCGGCTCGCCTATACGTCTCGCGGCGAGCGAAAAACGGCCTACTCGAACCCCACGAGGGATGCGGCCACGACAGGCGGCAACTCATTCTCGGCCGGCATTTTCGTGGAGTTCCCCGAGTTGTCTTGGCATCCATTGTTCGAGATCACCCATACGAAGACTGAGCGTAGCGAAACGATCACGCGAACCGGTTTCTCCGAGACCCGCTCCGAGTACGACGGCGGGCCCGGCATCATTCTATTTGGCGCCCGCTCATATATCGAAGTCACACCGGGCTTCGAGCTCATACCCGGCCTCGCCTATATGATGCCGACGCAAAACACCTCGCAAGGCCTGAATATCGACAGCTATAACTCGTTCTTGCTCAGCGCCGGGGCTCGCGCGACGTTTTGAAATCGTTCTCTCAATGCACTGGAATCCCGCGCTTGTCAGTCGGGGAGCGACGCGGGCTCGCGCACCCGTTTTGAAATACTCATGATAGCCGCGACATAGTCATGGCTTTTGTTGTAGCGATACAGCGATTTTGAGTGGGTCTTCGCGTTCCACCGCTTCCAGCCGTTCAGGTGTAGGTAGTTCGCGACGCTCGCTATGGCATCGTCGGCACGATTGATGTTGGGCCAGCCGTTCGCGCGAAAGGTTTTCGCGTACGCGATATAGCTCGAGGGCAGAAACTGCGACATTCCGAACGCGCCCGAGTGCGAGCCGAGCCAGCCCTTGAGCGCGATTCGCCTCGTCTTGCTGATCTTTTCTATGGACTTGAGCTCATTCAACGCCCAATTCGCCTTCGATTCGACCCGGTCGTCGATTTCGCGCCGCACTTTAGGAGTGACCGGCCCGTATTTATTCGCCGAGAACTTCAGGTGCTTAACGACCTCGGGCCGCTCG
>DASUEL010000376.1:0-2346 GCA_036275095.1 Bdellovibrionales bacterium | reverse complement strand
GGGAGAGCTAGCGGTCGAAAAAGGCCGCGACTTCGCCTCACTTTCAATTCGAATCGATGAAGCCGTCCGTGAAGTCGGCATGCGTGAACAAAACATTCTCGAGCTCTGGGAGAGCCTGTCGGGCCGCCAAAACGTCCTGCGCGCGACTCCGAGCCTGAAGCCAGCGCGCGGCTGGTATACGTCGCGTTTCGGCTATCGCGTTTCACCGACGTCGGGTCACGCGACCATGCACGCGGGCCTCGACATCGCGGCCGCTCCGGGCACGCCGGTTTACGCTCCGGCTGACGGCGTGATCTCCTTCGCCGGTTATGATTCGGGCTATGGCAAACTGGTATCGATCGATCACGGCTATGGCGTCGTCACCCGTTACGGCCATAACTCGAAAGTGTTCGTGACAGTCGGGCAGCGTATCGCCCGCGGAGATCTCATCTCAGCTGTCGGCAACACCGGCCAATCGACTGGCCCGCACCTGCATTACGAAGTTCGCATCAACGACGTGCCCGTCGACCCCGCAAACTATATTCTCGAAGATTAAGCTTAGCCCAACCTAGCCATTCGCATTGAAACTCTGGCCGGAGTCACTCATCGTTTGCCGGCTCCATTCATGCCTGCGCTTCGGCGAAGTAACCTAAATTTATTTCGTTCGAACTCGACGTCCGTCCTATCCGTAAGATCGGCTGAAATACCGAGAAAGAGGCGTGAACCTGCGCCCACTTATCCTGCTGATCACGATGCTTTTCGCGCCCGCGTTTGCGCTCGCGCAGGGCAATCCTGATTACCGCCCGGACGGAACAATCAGCGTTTGCGAAGAGGCGCCTGCAGCGGCCACATTCGACGGCTGCGGCGCTTTGAAAGGCGTCGGATGGCCCGATGGAGATGGGCAACTCAGGCGCGTGCCAGACACTCCGCCGAGGCGAATTCCCCTCGGGCGCGGCCGCGTGCAAGAGTGGATCAAAGTGCGCTTCGATTATTTCGCGCCGACCTATCCGGGGTGTGAAAGCGCGGCGAATCTCAAAATCGGCGGAGCCTCAATCAACGAGGCGCTGAGCAACGGCGCCGATCCCGAAGCCCTCCGCCGTGAGTTGGGCGCAAACGGCAAGTGTATCCGCTCCGGCTACGGCTGGGTCGAAAGCGATCGCATACGGCCGTTCGTCATTCGCGCGAAGCGGCCGGACGGGCGCAAAACTCCAACGGCGCCGAAAGACGACGGCAAATGCTACGAGCATATTCCCGAGCTGAACGCTCTGCGCGGGCTCACGAACGAGATTCTCGATAGTAACATGACGGCCGTCGACTTGATTCTCCCGCATGTCGGCAAGTGCGTCATGACCCCTCAGCAATTCGCCAGCAAAGACTGGGGGTCCGAGCGTTACAGCGTTTACGATTCGGTATTCACCGACTTCTGGAACCGCCAGCCGAAACCCAAAATCGTTTTGCCTTCGGGCTATGAGATGACGAAAGAAGACCTGCGCGCCATTGACGGGCTCGCGCGAACCTTGATGGGTGAGGCCGAAGGCTGCCAGTATCAAACAGGACGCCAAGATTTCGATCCCGGTCACTTCGAAACCATCGGCCGCATCATGGTCGATCGCGGAACCGGAATTCGTGAAGGCGACGCCGATTCGATCCGCGATTTCGCGAATCCGAAGCACCGCGACTGGCATGAGCTCGAGCAGGTCATCTCCCGCAGCAACCAGTTCAACAATTGGGACTCCATCAAGGAGCGATGGGTGACCCAAAAAGACAGAGCGACTGGCAAAAAAAGACGGGTCAGAATCGTCGAAGACAACGGCGCCTTGCTGAACACACTTTGCCCGAAAAACGATCTCACCGCTGAAGCTCATCGTGGAAAGGGCGGCCGGCTTGACCCCGACAACCAGGAGCTCTGGAAATGGGCCGTCGAGGTCGCGACGCAAATGTACGCGAGCGGCGGCCGTCGCTATCAAGAAGTTTATCCGTGGAACACCGGCGGCCGCGCGAGGCCTTACGACCGCATCGGATACTACACGCATGGAGTCGATCGCGATTGCAGTTACATCAGAATCGACACGGCCGGCGTGCGCGACTTCAAGATGGAATTCCCGGGCGGCGCGTGCCCGCAGTTGAAGCTATGGAGGCCCGCCTCCAACGTCGAGCGAAACGCGTGTAATGAAGCACAAAACAGCAAACCACCCAAGCCCAGACCCATGACGCTCGCATCGGCAACGCCCCCACGCGGGCAAAGCGCCATGATACCGGGCCGTGCGCCCGCACGCGCCACAGCTTCGGCGTCCCGGCTCGCACCGAGCCAGCGCCCGGCCAACCCGAAGCCCGCGGTGCAAGCACCCGCAAATCCACGCCCCGCAG
>DASUEL010000375.1:0-3171 GCA_036275095.1 Bdellovibrionales bacterium | reverse complement strand
TTCGCGCGCAAAAGATTGGCATCGAAAAACACCTGGCCGGTCGGATTGCCGCGGACGACGATATCGAGTTCGGCATCGGCCTGAGCGAACTTGTTGAGATAGAAATAGGACTTCGCGACGTTCATTCTGAAGTGCGCGTTTTCTTTAGGGTCATGAGGCAACTGTAAGAGACGGTTGTATTCGATGACGGCCTGGTCGTAGTCGGTCAGACGCTCGAAGTAAATTTCCGCAAGATGCTTTTGTGCCTCTAACCTTTCGGCTTCGTCGTCGGAATAAAGAACGAGGTATTTGTAGAAGAAAAGCGCCCGTCGATAGTCTTTTACTTCCAAAAAGGCGATATGCGCGCCCTCGCGCGCCGCTGTCAGCGCCTCTTTTGAGCCGGGCTTGGTTTTTGCGAGGGTTTCTCTTGATTTAAGGTCGTGTGGCTCGCCGAAGATCAGCGTCTGCGCCCACTGGCAGCCGCCGATTAAGGCGGCGGCCGCGAGCACAGAAAGCGCGCGTTTAAGCGTTACTAGGCTTCGACTCATCTTGCTCATCTTCTGCCACAAGGGCGATGCAAGACACGGTCTCGCCTTCGTTGAGGTCGATGACTTTCACGCCTTGGGTATTGCGGCCCAAAATAGAAATCTCTTTGCAGCTCGTCCGGATAATTTGCCCTTTGTCGGTGATCACCATGATGTCATTTTGGTCGTTCACGACATGGGTACCTACGACGTAGCCGGTCCGCTCGGTGCGCTTTTGCGTGATGATACCTACACCGCCGCGCCCCTGCACGCGGTACTCCTCAACCGGTGTCCGCTTGCCAACGCCGGCCGAAGTCACGATCAAGATGGCCTCTTTACTGTCTTTCTTGAACACCTCAAGACCGACGACTTCATCGTCTTTCTCGAGAGAGATTCCCTTCACGCCACGAGCGCTGCGGCCCATCGGCCGGACATCGTCTTCATCGAAACAGATCGACATCCCCTCTTTTGTGGCAAGAAAGATGTTGTCGGTGCCCGAGCTGAGCTTGGCATCGACGAGGCTGTCGTTAAGGTCAATCGTCAGCGCGATGATTCCGGACGGGCGCGGATTCGAGAATGCTTCGAGCGAAGTCTTTTTGATCGTTCCGTTTTTTGTGATGAACACGACATATTTGTTCGGATCGAACTCCTGAACAGGCAGGATCGCTTGAATCTTCTCTGTGTCAGAAAGCTTCAGAACGTTTGCAATGAATTTACCTTTTGAGGCGCGATTACCTTGCGGAAGCTTATGCACCTTGAGCCAGTAGATCTTGCCCTTGTCGGTAAACACTAGCAGCGTCGTCAGGGTATTTGCGACGAAGAGTTTCGAAACGAAATCTTCATCGCGGGTCTCCATCCCCTTGACGCCTTTTCCGCCGCGATGCTGGGTGCGGTATTCGTCGAGAGGAATGCGCTTGATGTAGCCTGAGTGAGTGATCGTCACAACCACTTCCTCTTCGGCGATTAGATCTTCGTCCTCGATGTCGGCCACATCGCCGACGATCTTCGTGCGGCGCTCGTCACCGAAGCGCTTCTTGATGTCTTCGAGCTCACTCACGATGATTTTGTAGATCTCACGAACGTCGCCCAACACTTTCTTGAGCCAGTCGATCGTCTTTTCGAGCTCCGCTATTTCGTCGAGGATTTTTTGGCGCTCAAGGCCCGTCAATCGTTGGAGGCGCATCTCGAGAATTGCTTGTGCCTGCCGTTCAGAAAAATCGAACCGCTTAATGAGGTTCTCTTTGGCCTCATTGGCCTCTTTTGATTTTTTGATCGTCTCGACGACTTCATCGATGTTGTCGAGCGCCTTGCGGAGGCCCAACAAGATGTGAATGCGATCTTCGGCCTTTTTAAGCTCGAAGATGCAGCGGCGGGTAACGACTTCACGCCGATGATCAACAAAGGCCTCGAGCATCGACTTTAGATTAAACAACTTTGGCTGGTTCTTCGCGTCGAGAGCCAGCATGATGATGCCGAAACTGCTCTGCATTTGCGTGAACTTGTAGAGCCGGTTCAGAATCACGCTCGCATTTTCGCCTTTTTTGATGTCAAAGACGATCCGCATGCCTTCGCGCGACGACTCATCACGAATATCAGAAATCCCCTCGAGTTTTTTGTCGCGAACCATGTCCGCGATAGACTCAATGAGCTTTGCTTTGTTCACCTGATAGGGCAGTTCCGTCACGATGATCTGTTCGCGGTCGCCTTTGATCTGAATGATTTCCGAAACTGCGCGAACCGAAATGATGCCGCGGCCTTTTTTGTATGCCGATAGAATTCCTTGGCGCCCGGCGATTTCTCCGTAGGACGGAAAGTCGGGGCCGGGAATGAGCTTGATCAAATCATCGATAGAGCATTCGGGGTTGTTGATGAGCGCAATACATCCGTCGACGACTTCACTGAGATTGTGCGGCGGAATGTTCGTTGCCATTCCGACTGCGATACCCGTGCTTCCGGTCACCAATAAGTTGGGAAATTTCGCGGGGAGCACGAGCGGAATCTGGAGGCTGTCGTCGTAGTTAGGCCCGAACGGTACGGTCTCTTTGTCGATGTCTTCGAGCAGCTCTTCCGCAATGCGGGTCATCCGCACTTCGGTGTAACGCATGTGTGCGGCGTTATCGCCATCGATGGAGCCGAAGTTACCTTGTCCGTCGATGAGCGGGTAGCGCATTGAGAAATCTTGCGCCATACGAACGATAGTGTCGTAAACGGCCGTATCGCCGTGAGGATGGTATTTACCGATTACATCGCCGACCACACGGGCTGATTTTTTGTACGGCTTGTTGTGCGTGTAGCCGGACTCATACATGGAGTAAAGCACACGGCGATGGACGGGCTTCAGGCCGTCGCGCACATCAGGCAGGGCGCGGCCCACGATAACGCTCATGGAGTACTGGAGGTAAGCCTCCTTCATCTCCTTATCGATATCGACGTGGGTCACGTTCTTTGTATCAACGTTTTCAGCCATTAATTCTCACCTTTAGTTTTCGCCCGGCTTAAACGTCGAGCTCACGAACCAAGAGCGCGTTGTCTTCGATGAATTTGCGCCGAGGCTCGACTTGTTCGCCCATCAATACGCTGAAAGTTTCGTCCGCACCGATGGCATCGTTGATTGTAACTCTGAGGAGCATTCGATTTGAGGGATTCAACGTCGTCTCCCAGAGCTGCT
>DASUEL010000374.1:0-2858 GCA_036275095.1 Bdellovibrionales bacterium | reverse complement strand
TGATAGAACTCGGGCCAAGTGAGCAAGGCGAATACCGCTCTGTAAAAATCTTTCGTGCGCACGGCCGCGAGCACGCGAGGCGCTTCGCCGTCGGCGGGATCGCGTCCCAACAACGCCTGAAAGATCGATCGGCGTGTCACCTCAGACTGTCTCGCTTGTGTAAACTCCGGATGGGCGACGAGGCTTTCGACAATCAGATGAAGGCCGTGCAATCCACGCCAGGCCGATTCACGATATTTTGCGCTCTCGGAGCCTGAGGGCTCGCGTCCGAGGAGCGCAACATGTACTTTGCGGGCCGCGGCCTCGAAGCTGTCCTCGGTGAACCGTGTATGATCGAACACCTTGGTCATGAACTCATCGGAAGTCGCGATTGACCACAGGACTTCCGTCCGCTTGCCCTTCTTCATGAGATCCAGATAGACGCGCGCGCCGCCCGTATCGAGCTCGCGCTGAAGAAAAGCACGGTAATAGGCTTCGAGTACGTCGCGATGCGATTGGCTGGACGCGATATTGGTTTCAAATTCAACGCTCTCGAGCATGCTTCGTAAGGAGCCCATCCAGCCCTGCAGGGCACCCTTCGCGACGGCGTCGGCATGAGCAATTAACCCGCCGTCATCCGCTTCTCGCTGGAGTACGCCACGATAGGCGCGCTTGACCGCCTCTATCGGAAACGGTTCTTGCTCGGCCATGCTCTTCGCGAATGTCGATGAAACTTGAAATTGAGACTCCGAAGCCGGGGGCCGCGGGGATCCGTCGTTTGCCGCGCTGGACGCGGCTTGCGAGCCACCGCAGGACATCAATATAGGGGACAAAATCGCGGCAATTGCGTGTACGAAAGCCCGGGCCTTTGACGTCATCTGTATGTTCCTCTCCGCTGGGTCCTGGTCCTTGTGACTGAATCACTTTCCTATGGTCGACATTTGCAACCAAAAATTTTAGTCCTGCCCCTCAAGTTCCGAGAGCGCTTTTAGGAGCCGATTCATGAAACAAATCTTGTTCGTCATTTTTAGCATCGCAATGCTTTCGGCCTGTACTTTCAGCGGAGGCAAGGCCAGCTTGTCTGGCGCGCCGGCAGCGGATTCCCGGCCGCCCGCATATTCGAGCTTTCAGATCGGGCGTAAAGCCATTCAGTTATTGCCGTATCCGATGCGCATGTCGAAGCTTCGTCATGTCGTAAGAAGCGACAATCCGGATTTTTTTCGCGCGATCGAAGAGCGAAAGAATGAGCTCGGCGCGTTCGATCACTCGCGCGGAATCGGGCAAGAGCTGTCTTGGCTGGAGACCCGAATGGAGTTGTGGACGAAAGCCGTTCAGCCGATTTGCGGCTCTTCTCATATGTTCGAGCTCTATTCGTGGCGCGGGGGCTTGACCCAGCTCGTGCTGAATGCGTACGGCCGTGAACTGAGTTCCGCCGACGAAGATATCATCAACCGCATCGATGGGATGAACATCACGCCTCAGGCGAAGTTCGAGATTTACTGCCTGTCGGTATTGAGCTCGCTGGAGTTTCTGACGCTATGAAAATCAAATATTGGGTCTTTTCAGTCGCAGCACTCGCAGTTGCCGCCGGAGCCAGCCTCGCTTTCGGGACCGGGCCCGTCTACTCAGAGAAGGCGGTGGGGCGTTACTTGGGCCAGATCAGCTCGATGATCGCCGGTCGCCCCCTCACGAAGGACGAGCTCGATCGCATCAAGCGCGAGCGCGGCGCCGCGATTCAGCCGATACTTGAGAACTGGCTCTACGACAAATTTTTCGCCGACTCGGCGCAAGTGATGATTCAAACGCAGCTGGGGACGAGCGGAACGAACAACGGCATCAATTATAACCTTCCGGGGAATCTCGCGAAGTATCTCGCCCGAAACGCTCTCCCGTACTCGGAGATTCTGAGGGCCGGCTACTGCGTCGACGATCAGCAAAGAAAGATAGCGTGCGATACGGGCGCGCCCTTTACGGCAGGCATTCTCACGACCCGAGCGTACATGCTGACGAACTTCGGCCGCTACAACCTGGGCCGCGCGGGTAAGATGATGCGTTATTTCGCCTGCCTTGATTATCCGATGGATAAAGCGCTCCAGCCGCCGCTCCCGCGCGAAAAGCTGATCCCGCTTTTTCAGACTCTCGAAGCCAAGCCGGGTTCCGATTTCGGCAATGGCTTGGCTTGTTACACGTGTCATTCGCAATTCGGGGCGCATGCGCAACCCTACGTGAAATTCGACAGCCAGGGCTTGTACCGGCCCGAGGCGACAGGGCTCCAGGATCCGGCACTCGAAGCTGGCAAGTCGTTCAACGGCTTGAATGCCTCGCACATGATCGAGCCTTCCGATTCGGCTTCGGAGCGCTCGCAGATGTTCGGTGAACCGGTCAATAATCTACGGGGGGCGGCGCTCGTTCTCGCGAAGAGCGACAAGTTTCTCGAGTGCGCCACCCAAAACGCGCTTCATTTTTATCTTAGAATGACGGACTCGGAGGCCAGCGGGATCGATCCGCGCGTCATTCGGGAAATCGTAACGGCGGTCAAAAAGAACGATTCGGACCCGTCGTTGAACGAGCTGCTACTCAAGGCGCTCACACACCAATCCGTCATTGAGTCCGTGTTGGCCTCGGGAGAAGAGCGATGAAGAAACTCGATCGATTCGAAAAGATGTCCCCTCCGTCGCGCCGGCAGTTCCTCAAGGCACTAAGCCTTGCATTGGCGTCGCCGCTCGTGCCGGTCGACTTGCGATTTGCCTGCAATGAAATTCTCTTGGGTAAGGCATATGCCGAAGCGCAAGCCGCGGCCCGCCCCACCTATTTCATAGAGATCAATTTGCGCGACCAATGGGATTTCGCGCACGTATTTGTCGCCCCGGGAATCGCGA
>DASUEL010000373.1:0-5626 GCA_036275095.1 Bdellovibrionales bacterium | reverse complement strand
AGCCCGGAAGAAATCAAGAAAACTGGTGACAGTGACAGCGAATCAGCTGAAAGTGCATAGTAGGGACTTTTGTATAGCTTTTGCTTAGAATTTGTTAAGCTTTAGCCAACAAGTCCATGGACCAATCGGACGTTTGGGTTTGCTTGGTGCAAACCCTTTCGGACGACCAGGCGAGCATTGACGCGAATTCCATTTTGGAATTTGCTTAGGTGTTTGCTTCTGGAAGGCGCAAACGTATCCGTCACGTTTGCGCCCTATGACTACACTGAAGGAGGCTGTAGGATATGGCCGAAGACACCAAGGGCGAAACCGTTCAACTCCCCCTGCTCCCGCTTCGAGACCTTATTGTTTTTCCCCACATGATGATGCCGCTGTTCGTTGGCCGCGAGAAGAGTATCAATGCTCTCGAAGAGGTCATGAGCAAGCGCACGGATATCGTAATGGCCGCGCAACGAGATGCGAAGGTCAACAACCCGGAGCCGAGCGACATATTCGACGTCGGCACGAGAGGCACGATCATTCAGCTGCTTCGTTTGCCTGACGGCACGGTGAAAGTTCTGATCGAAGGCAAACGCCGCGTTCGCATCAAAAAGTTCATCAACAACGAAAAGTTCTACATGGTCGAATGCGAAGAGATGCCTGAGGTCGCCGAGAACCCGGTCGAGACCGCGGCGCTCATGCGCTCGGTGAAGACGACGTTCGAAACGTACGTCAAACTGAACAAACGCATTCCGCCCGAAATTCTCATGCGCGTCGCTTCGATCGAAGACGCTGGCGAGCTGGCCGACATCATCGTCGCCCAATTGAACCTGAAGCTCGAAGACAAGCAGCGCACGCTCGAAATCGCCGACCCAAACAAGCGCCTCGAAGAGCTCCTCAACATGATGACGGGCGAGATCGAAATTCTCGAGGTCGAGAAGAAGATCCGCACGCGCGTGAAAAAGCAAATGGAGCGCTCGCAAAAAGAGTACTACCTCAACGAACAGATGCAGGCGATTCAGAAAGAGCTCGGCGAGAAAGACGATTTCCAAGCCGAGATCAAAGAGCTCGAGAATCAGCTGAAGAAAAAGAAAATGTCGAAAGAGGCTTTCGACAAGGTGACCAAAGAGATCAAAAAGCTCAAGATGATGTCGCCGATGAGCGCCGAAGCGGCGGTCGTTCGCAACTACATCGACTGGGTTCTTTCACTCCCTTGGTACAACTACTCGAAAGAGAAGTACGACCTTCAAGACGCCGAGAACATCCTCAACGAAGACCACTACGGTCTCGAAAAGGTGAAAGAGCGCATCCTTGAGCACTTGGCCGTTCAAAAGATGGCCGAGAACTCGAAAGGCCCGATCCTTTGTCTGGTCGGCCCTCCGGGTGTCGGTAAAACCTCGCTCGGCCGCTCGATCGCCAAGTCGCTCAACCGCAACTTCGTGCGCGTTTCACTCGGCGGTGTTCGTGACGAAGCCGAGATCCGCGGCCATCGCCGTACGTATGTCGGCGCCATGCCCGGAAAGCTCATCCAATCGATGAAGAAGGCCGACACCGGCAACCCGCTCTTCTTGCTCGACGAAATCGACAAGATGGCGTCTGACTTCCGCGGCGACCCTGCGGCGGCTCTTCTCGAGGTTCTCGATCCCGAGCAGAACTCGACGTTCCAAGATCACTACCTCGAGGTCGAATACGATCTTTCGAAGGTGATGTTTGTGACGACGGCGAATTCGCTTCATCCGATTCCGCGCCCGCTGCTCGATCGTATGGAAGTGATTCAGCTCGAGAGCTACACCGAAAGTGAAAAGTACAACATCGCCCAGAAATACCTGATCCCGAAGCAGCTCGCGGCTCACGGTCTCAAAGACCGCCGCGTGACGTTCACGCCGGCCGCGGTTCACGCGCTGATCACGGGTTACACCCGCGAAGCCGGCGTACGTAACCTCGAGCGCGAAGTGGCCACACTTTGCCGTAAGACCGCCCGCGCGATCCTGAAAGAAGAAGAGAAAACCAAGAAAAACGGCTCGCGCAAGAGCTGGAAGATCACCCCGAAAGTCGTCACGGACTTCCTCGGCCCCGTTCGTTACCGTTTCGGAAAAGCCGAAGAGAACAACGAAATCGGCATGACCAACGGTCTGGCCTGGACAGAGGTGGGCGGCGATCTCCTCGTGATCGAGGTGAGCGTCGTTCCGGGCCGTGGCAAGTTCACGGTGACCGGTCAGCTCGGCGATGTCATGAAAGAGTCCTGCTCGGCAGCCATGAGCTACGTTCGCTCACGTGGGCCGCTCTTCGGTTTCGACCGTGATTTCTATGCCGGTATCGACGTTCACATTCACGTTCCGGAAGGCGCAATCCCGAAAGACGGGCCGTCCGCCGGCTGCGCGATTACGACGTCGATCGTCTCCGCCATCACGAAGATTCCGGTGAAGAAGACCGTGGCCATGACGGGTGAGATCACCCTGCGCGGACGCGTGCTCGCCATCGGCGGTCTGAAAGAAAAAGTGCTCGCCGCTCATCGCGGTGGCATGAAGACGGTGATTTGCCCGAAAGACAACGAGAAAGATCTGAAAGACATTCCGAAAGAGGTCTTGAAAGATCTGAAAGTGATCCTCGTCACGCACGTCGATCAGGTTCTCGTTAATGCTTTGGACATCAAGAAGCCGTCGGATATCTTCAAGGCGAAAGCCGAAGCCGGCCTCGGCATCAAGCCCCAGTACACGGGCTTACCGGCCCAGCAGCATTGAATTCGGGCCCGCTGGGCCGTGTAAGTTAATAATCGATATTCATTAGGCCCGGCTTGTCCGGGCTTTTTTTTTGTAAGTCTCAGTGCCTGTTTTCTCATTTTGGCCATCCCGAGTTGGGAATCTTGAACTTCGCGTTCTCGAGCTGCATGCCTCCGCTGATATAATGAAAGGGCCGTACGTTGGAGGAAGATCGTGCACTTTCGCGCCCACTACTTTGCCTCGCTCTTTCTGGTGCTTGCCGCTTGTGGCGCCTCTCTACGTCCCACGCAATCCAACAGCTCCGTTTCAATCTCAGGCCGCGCTTCCGCCGGACCGATCGACGGAGGACAGGTCACTGCATACTTGCTTCTGGCGGGTGGCGCGCGGGGAGCGGCACTTGCGTCAGCGACGACGAACGCCGAAGGTTTGTACACGATCGAGCTTCCGCGAGATGCGGGCGCCGTCGAGCTCGTTGTAACCGGAGGAACCTACTTTGAAGAGGCAACCGGACTGGCGGTCGCCCTCGGTTCCGAGGAGTTGAGCGTATTAATTTCCGACGTTGCTGACTATTCCGTCGCGAGCATCACACCCCTTACCGCCATTGCGGCTTCGCGTTCGCGAGAACTTGCCGATGCCGGCGGCGATCTGGTGAGCGCGATCGAATCGGGCAAGCGCGAGGTCGAAGAGGCGGCCGGCGTCGACGATCTATATGCCATTCCGGCCAATCCCGAGACTTCGCTGGCGAGCGAGCCGAACGCGGATCCAAAATATGCGCTGGTGCTCGCCGGACTTTCACAGCTCGGCGCGGATTATGGAACGAGCAGTCTTTCGGTCATGTCGGCGCTGGCTGACGACTTCACCGATGGCGCTTTCGATGGGCTCATGGGCGCGGACACAGTGGGCATTCCCAACACGAATGCGCAGCTCAAAGCGAACACTTGGACGAACGACCTCTCGGATGCGATGGACACGTTCGTCGCGGGCCCGCAAAACGGCGCTGGCTTCGGAAGCGGCGACAAACCCGACACGATCGCCGATCCTGACGTGAGCGTACCGGTCGAGCTTCCGACCCCTTCGCCCTACCCAATAGTGGCTCAGGACCCAAAAATTTCAGTCGGAAGCTATCATGCGTGTTTGCTTAAAGACGGCGCTCTCAAGTGCTGGGGTGAAAACGACTACGGTCAGCTCGGCGCGGGCCACGCCAATAACATTGGTGACGACCCCGGAGAGGTCTCGAGCTCGCTAGAGCCCGTTGATGTCGGAACCGGCCGAACCGTGAAAGTGGCGGCTCTTTCAGCGTATTCGACATGCGCGCTCCTCGATAACGGGCACGTCAAATGCTGGGGGGCGAATTGGTTCGGAAATCTCGGTTACGAAGATGGAGCCGACCGCGGTGATGAGCCGGGCGAAATGGGCGACAATTTGCCGTACCTAAACTTGGGAGCGGGACGAAAAGCCAAGTCGCTGGTCGCGGGCGCGAGTCATTTCTGCGCGATTCTCGATAATGACAAAGTCAAATGTTGGGGCAACGGCAGCATGGGCCAGCTCTCCGACGGTCAGGCGACGCAAATAGGGGACGAACCCAATGAAATGGGTGATCTGCTGCCCTACGTGGATCTCGGGACGGAGCGGACCGCAAAACAGATCTCCGCCGGCCATAATTCGGCCTGCGCGGTGCTCGACACGGATCAAGTGAAATGCTGGGGCTCAAAATTCATCTCGCTCTTGTCGTCGGGGACAACGAACTTCCGTGGCGATGAAGCGGGGGAAAGCGGCGACGACAATCCGGTGATTGATTTCGGAACCGGGAGAACGGTCAAATCCGTCGCGGCATTCGGCATGCACGCGTGCGCGATCTTAGACGACGACTCCATGAAATGCTGGGGCTCGGATTCTTTCGGAGTTTTGGGTTCAGGCCTCCCGACGATTCCGCCCATTTATCTCGGCGACGAGTTGACCGAGCTGGGTGACAACCTCCCTGTCGTGAATGTAGGAACGGGCCGGACCGTGAAAGCCTTGGCGGGCTCGACGGCTAACACGTGCGTCATTCTCGACAACGACCGTTTAAAGTGTTTTGGATCCGCGGCGTACGGCGCTCTCGGAAACGGCGACCTATTCGATGATTTGGGCAATGAAGCCTCGGAGACCGGAGACGGTCTCCCTTACGTTGACTTGGGAACGGGTGCGACTGTGGTGAGTGTGGACTCCGGTTCCGGCTATTCTTGCGCGCTCTTGGGGGACAGCACGGTCAAGTGCTGGGGCAAAAACACCGGAACCTTAGGGCTGGGCGATACCCTTGATCGCGGCGACGAGCCAGGCGAAATGGGAGACAGTCTGCCCGCTCTCGGCCTATAAACTTCCGAAGACCTTTTGATTCTCCGGGCCATCCTGCCCTGTGCCGAACCTCCTCAAAACCTGAAACGATTCCTGAAATCATCTGTGTCAGAAAATTGTGAGAATTTTGTGTGCAATTAGGGTTGACCCATTAGTTCAGGGTCTGTAAGAAATTGGACACGAATTGACAGACAATTTAAGTCTGATCCCCGGCTATGGATAGGCTAGGGCCGACACCTTCGCAAGCATGCGCATCTTGTTCGAGGTACGTTTCATTCTATGGCTCAAGTGACAAACACAGGTGATTCCCTGTTCGAGCTCGGTAAGCTCTACTGTGACCGCGGCGATTTCGAAGTTGCCATCGAGAAAATCAATCAAGCTGCCGACATCTTCTACAAAGAGAAATCCTTCGACAAATATCTGACCTGCCAAAATCTTCTGCTCCGCATGTATTCGGAGCGTGAAGACAACGACAAGATCAACGTCACCAAAGAAAAGCTTCAGGACTTGGTTTTAAAAGAAGGCTTCGAGCTCAGCTCGAAGACCTATTACACTCTTGGCGTTTCGGCGACGTTCAAGCAACAGTACGATCT